>JANMEB010000654.1:0-14709 GCA_031376585.1 Planctomycetota bacterium
GATCAGCGTATCGCGCGGTTGCGGATAGCCCGTACGGCCCACGCACTGCGCAGTGACGGGGCCCTGGTATCCGACCCATGGCTGGGTGACACCCGAAGTTCCGCAATCTTGAGAGCCGCAATTCTGCGCGCCCAACTGAGCTGTCGCAAGGACGATGATCGCCAGAGTAAAAAACAATTTCTTCATGTTCGATTCCTGAGCAACAATGACTGGAGTGTGATTCGACTTTGGACCAAAACGGACATCCCAAGTTATTGGCATCCACCTGGGCAACTTGAACCGCCCGTGCAATCGCCGCCAGCGCATCCGGCAGCGTGATGATGCAAGTTAATGCCATGCGCTCCGCAATGATCACCCAAACCATAATGTTGCTTGGCTTTGGCGTAGAAATGCTGATTGATACGAGTCCAACTAAACGGCGATGGCCCAACGTGCGATGCACCGTTTTGCCAAACGACGCTCGTTTTGTTCAAGCCGTATCCGCCCGGATACGCCTTACCGCAGTCGTCTCGGTAGAACGCATCTGGACTTTCGTAGTACTGATAATAGTTCCGGCGATGTTCATACATGTGTTCGTGCGGCATCAGAGGCTGATACGTGTAAAACGTATGGCCAACATTCGCAGGTACTCCATGCGGAGCCGGGTACATTCCCGCCGTGACCTGACTTGCGCCAGGTTGAGTGTAGTAGTTGTAAAGAAAGTTCGAAGCCAACGGGGTTTGGTTGGCGTCTTGGCCAACCCCTTGAGCCACGAGTGCCAAAGTCAAAGCACTGGCCAAACAAAATAGATGCCGCTTCATTCGGACGCTCCTTGTCGCAAAATGTCATCGCCGCCGCGATGATCGGAATGGGTCTGTTACCAGTCGTTGGCGAAGCAAGCGATTGGGTTGGCAATAAAACCAACTTGACTGCGTTGCGCGATCGCGACGATCTGCCCTTCCTTGGGCTCTGGCTGTTGGTTGTAAGTCGGCCAATCGCCAAAAACCGTATGAGCGATTTGGGTTACAGCATGAATCAATTCAAAAAGGGTGTCCGCCCAACCGTCACAACCGTCTGTGATCAAATGTGCCTTGCTGTTAAAATCGAGTCACTTTACGCAATCTGAACAGATGCGAGGCTTTTGGCAAAATGACTTCTCTGCGCAGAAGCCGCGAAGTTTAAGGCCGTCCACGTAAAGGAGTACTTGCTTGTCAGAATCTAGCGGAACCAGCACCAAAGAGCCTAAGCGGCGCGTGACGGCCGAAACGATGGCTACTGCGCAGCGCGATATCTCGGTCAGTGAATTCTTTGCGAAAAACCGGCACCTGTTGGGCTTTGACAACCCGCGCAAGGCTCTGCTGACCACGGTTAAGGAGGCGGTCGACAACTCGCTGGATGCTTGTGAAGAGGCGGGAATCGTCCCGGAGCTTTGGGTGCAGATCGAACCCGCCGGTGAAGGTCGATTCAAAGTCGCCGTGCAAGACAATGGACCAGGGATCGTCAAAAAACAGATTCCGCTCATCTTCGGCAAGCTCTTGTACGGCTCAAAATTCCACCGGCTGCGAATGAGTCGCGGCCAACAAGGAATCGGCATCAGCGCGGCTGGCATGTACGGCCAGCTTACTACCGGCAAGCCCGTGCGAATCGTCTCCAAAACACACAAGAGCAAACCCGCTCATTACTTTGAGATTCAGCTCAACACCAAATCCAATCATCCCGACATCATGAACGGGCGTGGCGAAGGCGAAGACGTTCCGGTGGGCGAGAAGGGCGCGACCTTTTGCAAAAAATACGACATCCAGTGGGTCACCGATTATCCCTCCGACAGTCCGAACTGGCCCAACGAACCGATCAGCAGCGGCACTCGCGTGACGATCGAGATGGAGGCCGCCTACAAGCGCGGCAAAGGCAGCGTCGACGAATACATCGAGCAGACCGCGATCGCCAACCCGCATGTCACGGTTCACTTCATCGACCCGGAAGGAAATTCGCGCACCTACCAAGGAAGTACGAAGGAACTTCCGCGCGAGCCGAAGGAAATCAAACCGCATCCCTACGGCGTCGAGCTAGGCCGATTGCTCACGATGATCAAGGAACAACCGCCCGGCACGAGCCTGTCAGCGTTTTTGACCAGTAACTTTTCGCGAGTCAGTTCCGGCGTGGCGCGGAAGATCTGTGAGACGGCCAAATTAAGCTCGCGGGCCAATCTAAAAAAAATCGCCCAGAGTGATGTCGACAAGCTTTATCGCGCGATTCAAGAGACTAAAATAAGCGCCCCGTCCACCGACTGCATTTCGCCGATCGGCGAGCAGCTTTTGTTGCGCGGCTTATACCACGTCGTCCCGGCGGAGTTCTATTGCGCGGCGACGCGGCCCCCTTCGGTCTATCGAGGAAATCCGTTCCTCATTGAGGTCGCGTTGGCCTATGGCGGAATCGTAACGACAAAAAAAGTCAGCCGGGACGAACTCGTTACGCTGGTGAGCGAAACCGACGCGCGCACGATCAAACAGTTCTTGAGCACCACGTTTGATGGTTTGGGGGCTGAGGGAGTCGAACGGATCGTGGTAGCCTCCGGTTTGGGAACGCGCCAGAGTCCGACCAAACTCAAGCGCAAAGAAATCGACGACCTGTTCTCGGCGATGCAAGACGTCAGTGTGACGGATACGCAATCGATGCAGATGTTGCGATATGCCAATCGCGTCCCGCTGCAGTTCAAAACGAGCGACTGTGCGATTACCAAAACGATCTCGTCGATTCAATGGCGCAGCTATGGCGTCAGCCAATCGCGCGGCGCGCTCCCTAGCGGGCCACTAACGCTAATGGTTCACATGGCCAGCGTTTGGGTTCCCTTCACCAGCGAATCCAAGGAGGCGATCGCGTCTTACGCGGAGATCGAAAAAGAAATTCGACTCGGCATTCAGGCGGTCGGCCGCAAGCTTGGTATCTTTCTCCGGCGGCGCTCAACCATTCAACAAGAAGGCGAACGCCGCAATATTTTCCTGCGGTATTTGGGCGAAGTCGCTACGGCCGTCAGCGACATCAGCGGCGCGAACCGCAAAAAACTTTACGACGAACTTCTCAAAGTCGCTCAAAAGAAAACCAAGGAAGCCGACACGAAACTTGACAAGCACGGCAAACGGCTCGAGGAAGATGAACTCAACGCCGACAACGTATTGATCGTCGAGCGACTGCCCATGGAGGTCGCCGCGATCGCTGCAAACGGAACCCAGCGCCCAGGAGTTCTCGTTGCAGAAGCCGATATGGCCAACGCAAGCAGCCGGTCAAAAAAACGGCGAGCCAAAAAGTCATAACGTGGTTCTGAAACAATTCTCGTTCACGCTTTCGATTTGATCCAAATCATGGCCAAGAAGAAACCATCCGCGAGCAACGTCAGTACCCTCCCCGCTCCTTCCGGCAAGATGAATGCCAAGGATCGGAAGACCTTCGACGCAATCGTTGTCTTGGCGAATCAAGTCGTCGTGGCCGCCGAAAAGCGGCGCGACCCGCACGTCGATATCCCCTCGCGCACTCTCTCCAACGTGCACTACAGCCCGCGCAAGCGGATCCTCGAAATGGGCAACACGACGAATCGTCGCCAGCTCTTCGATTTGGCACAAGCCAAGGCCTATATGCGAACCATGCTCGTCGCCAGCGGCTGCAAACGTTTGCTGAGCAACGGAAAAACGACGAGCCTCCGAGGTTTGTTCTACATGCTCAAGCACACGATCGAAGGCACCAAGGAAAACACTTTCGACGATCAAAGCGAATGCGACACCATCATCGAAGACGTCGAGGTGTTGCTGGCGAGTCTGCGGGAAGAACTACACCTTTACGCCGACAAGCGGGGCGAGATGGTCGGTAACATTATTCTCAATGACAGCGGCGACGAAATCGACTGTTCGCGGATGGGCTCCGGCGGTTATGCCATTCCGTCCATCGTTGAACCCGACATAATCCGGTTCGATCCCAAAAAATGCGACGCCAAATTTATCTTGCACGTCGAAAAAGGCACGGTCTGGCAACGCTTTAATGAGGACAAATTCTGGAGGAAGCACAACTGCATTTTGACTCACGGGGCCGGCCAACCGCCGCGTGGTGTGCGCCGCATGCTCTTTCGGCTCCACAACGAACTCAAACTGCCGATCTATTGCGTTCTCGATAACGATCCTTGGGGGTATTACATCTACAGCGTCATCAAACAAGGCTCGATCAACCTCGCGTTCGAATCGCAACGAATGGCGATTCCTGATGTCCGCTATCTCGGCCTGCGAAGCAAAGACTTTGTTCGTTGCAGCCTCTCGGACAGCGTCAAGATCACCCTCAACGACAACGACCGCAAACGGGCCAAGCAAATCGCCAGTTACCCGTGGTTCGCCAAGAAGCAGGAATGGCAGCGCGAGATTCAAAAGATGATCGACAACGATTTTAAACTCGAAGTCGAAGCATTGATCAGCAAAGACATCAGTTACGTCACCGAGGAATACGTCCCCGCCCGGCTCAAAGACAAAGACTTTTTGGATTGAGGAGAGCGGAACGTTGAAAAGGGATAGTTCAAAACGCAAACTGAAACCTGCCTCGAACGAACAGCTTTTCCTTGACGCTTGGTCGGCCGTTGAACTGAAGTTTTACCGCGCGGATTTCGGCGGCGTCGATTGGGCCCAAGCCGGTTGCGCTACTCGTGAACGAAGGAACGCGGAGCGGCAAAGAATCGACCGCGATTGCTTGTGGTATCTGGCGGTGAAAGGAATTGCCGTCGACGGTGAATCATTGAAAGGTCATGGTGTCGAACCAACTCACGTCGTCCCCGACGAATTGACCTACACCTTAGATTGCGACCCACAGCTCGAACGCGCTCTCGAAGTGCTTTCGCGGGAAGTGAAGCGTTAGACGTACGACCCTACCATCGTTGACTCGCGTCGAGTCCGCGCAACAAAAAGACTTGCCGAAACTCGTTCGGCAAGTCTGTATTTGTAAATCGTCATACTGTCAATTTGCCAACTAATCCAAGAAGCCAACTAGTTCCTGGCTACGGCTGGGTTGTTGCAATTTGCGGACGGCCTTGGCTTCGATTTGACGAATGCGTTCGCGAGTAACGCGAAAGATATGACCAACTTCTTCCAGCGTGTAGCTGTAGCCGTCGCCCAAACCATAACGCAACTTGATGATCTCTCGTTCGCGATAGCTGAGCGTCTTGAGGACTTTGTCGATTCGACCGCGAAGCATATCCTGTGCGGCACCGAGCGACGGATTGACGGCTTCGCCATCGGGCAGCAGATCGCCGAATTGGCTGTCCTCGCTGTTGCCAACGGGACGGTCAAGGCTAATCGGATAACGGCTCATGGCCAGCACGCGCCGAGCTTCGTCGATCGTCGTTTCAGCGCGACGGGCAACTTCTTCGATCGTCGGCTCGCGCCCCAGTTCCTGCAACAATTTGCGGGAGACCGTGCGGACGCGAGACATCGTTTCGACCATGTGAACCGGAATGCGAATCGTGCGGCTCTGGTCGGCCACGGCGCGGGTGATGGCTTGGCGAATCCACCACGTCGCATAAGTGCAGAACTTGAAGCCCCGGCGATATTCGAATTTATCGACGGCGCGCATCAAACCGGCGTTGCCTTCTTGGATCAAGTCCAAAAAGCTCAGCCCGCGGTTGCGATATTTCTTGGCAATCGAAACGACCAGTCGCAAGTTCCCTTCCGACAATTCGCGTTTTGCTTGTTGGTATTCGGAAAACACACCGCGCAAGTAGATGACTCGTTTGCGGAGGCTGAGCGGCGTTTCTTGGAGGGTTAGCAGGATGCCTCGCAATTCGCGTTGCATCGGTTGGATTTCGTGCCCGGGTTTTTTGGCTTTCTTAAGTTTTTGCACCTTGTTTTGCAATTCGTTGACACGAGTCGAAAAGTCCTCGATCGGCCGCAGCAGCGCTTCGATCCGTTGCGTGCGGAGGCCCAGTTCCTCGATCAAGCGAACGGTCCGCCGACGGCGGCGCGACAATTTAACCCAAGCGTGGCGGCGCTTATTTTTCGGCTGCGTGCGGTTGAGCGCGGTGAAATAGTCGCGGCGATTGCGCTTCAGCAACACGTCAAGCGTTTCCAAATTATGCGGGAACCGTCCAAGGATTTGCTCTTTCTCCAATCGATCCGTCACCGAGACTTGGACCGTGCGATCAAACGGCAGCTCGCCCGAGTGAACGCGGCGCAGAGTTTTATAAGCGACTTGCGTGACGTAATCGCATTCAAGCAGTTTGGTGCGAAAGCAGCGGCGCGTATCTTCGATCCGCTTGGCTAGCGAAATTTCTTGTTGCCGGGTGAGCAAGGGAATCTCGCCCATTTGCGTCAAGTACATGCGAACCGGATCGTCCGACCAAGTATCGGTTTCCTCAAGTCCCGCCAACAGATCGTTGTCGGATTTAGGTTCGTCGTCGGCGGAAATTTCCGGCTCGGTTAGTTCCGTATCGACATCGTCGTCATCTTCAACCGCAACGGTCGCGTCAAACGGTGCGTCCGTCGCCCGGATTCTCGTGGTATCGTCTTCGAAATCTTCAAGTATCGTGTCGTATAAACTCATGCTCAGGGCCTATTCAGTGACTTAAGGAGACAAGGCATCAAACGGGAAATGGATCGGTCGAACTTCGCCTGGTAACGATCACAGCAGTATCCGGTTGAAGTCCCAGCGGACCTCCCATCGGAAATCGTCGTCCCAAAGCATCCCGTTGCGACCAATACGAATTGCAACGGAATATTAACACTCGTTTAGCTCCGGACCACGGCGATAAAAAATTTGGAAAAAGATTACGATTAATAAGTCGGTACAACAAACCGGGAAGTTTCTTGACCGTTGAATTCAAAAAATCCTTGACAACTTCTGGATGCAATCGTCGATCCATGCAAGCGCCGTCATCCGTCCCTCGGGTAAAGCCCTGCGGCAAACGCTGAAAGGAATCCGTCAATCCCTGTTCGCTGAAGCGGTTTCCATCCGGAAACCCGACCCCGATTTTCATTCGTCCGATGGCCAATGCCATGGGCTTTTGGTGGGCGAATGAGCGGTCGCCTAATTGTAACTATTGAATTTTCGCGGTCCAGTCAAAAATCGACTTGGTGTAAAAATCGTTTGCAGGCACACAACCCGCAGATTTTCCATGCCCAACAAGGTCCCCGAAGTCCGAAACAAAATTTTTTCCCCGGTATGCCAATTGCAGTCGGATCGTTTATCTTTTCTGTGTGGAATGGGCGTGGAACCAAAAAAGACTGCTGCGGGACGCCCAAATGCGCTTCGCCGGGGAACGCCCGAATCGATGGCCCCGGCGCCGCCCTGTCGCACTAGAGAAAAGATTCAACCGAAAATTGTGATCCCATGGCCGATCGTTACGCATTGACGTGTCCCAGTTGCTCCGCGATCAACGAAGTCGACTTGCGGCAAGCGGGAGAGTCGATCGCTTGCGTCAAATGTCAGACGTCCGTAGAGGTTCCGACCCTCCGTGGCTTTCGGCAGTTGCAGCCCCTCGGTGACCAAAACGGCAATCGTCGGAAAGCTAGCTCCGGTTCGACCGTTGTGGCGCGGGCCACCTTTGTGGCAGGATTCGTCGCGCTGTTGATTGGTTTAGGGACCGGCGGAGGTTTTTGGTACTTCGCCTCGATTTTGCGGACCCAACCGCCTCAAGCCGAAATCGACAAGATGAACGCCGCGTTCTTTGCTCGATTGGACGGCGAAAATTTGCCGGAGTTTTGGAAGACTTGGCAGGAAGACGTGATAGGCTTACCACCTAGCCAGTGGCGAGAAAGCGGGTTTGCTGCAAACCGAAAGCTGGCTCGCCAGCGCCGCTTGGCTGGCAATTTGTTTTTTGCCTTGGTCCCACTCGGACTGGCCGCCATGATCGGCTCGGCGTTTATTCGCAAGTAGGCCGATCGTGGGTCGCCGAGTCGGTTGGCTTCGGACTTCTAATCTTCAACATCGTCGGCCGATTCGATCCGTAGTAGTTGCCGCAAACTTTGTTGTATCTCGCGAAACTTGATGGGCATGGTCCCGGAGATGCGGTGCTCGTTGAGATGGGCCTCTTTCAAAAAGTGCGTTTGCGATTCGTCGACCAAGAGAATGGCCGGAATCATTTTCATTCGTGCATGCGTTCCGAAGAAATTGAACGCTTCCAAACACGCAGCGCCCAAGCCCGCGCAACTGAAGATGACGCAGTCGGCGGGGTTGGCTTCAGAGACGTCCAAGTCTTCGAATCGGAAGAGAGCCCGAGTCGGATCCCCCATGATTAGAACTCGGTAACCGCGCCGCTTCAGCCGCTCGCGCAACTTGTCTTGAACGTCCAGCCGCGATTCGATCACCATGATCGTGTACCCGATCCCTTCCGTGTATTTTCTAGTCCGTCGCGCGTAGTCTTCGGACTCCGACTGTGACAAGCTCTCGCTGTAGCGCTTCGTATCGCCGGCTTTGACGGTCGCGATGACGTCGTCGATCTCGCGCAAGGCAATCGATGGCGTCTGAATTCGCTTTTCTGGATCTATTTCCATCAGGTGCTTTAGCAAAATCACAACGCGGTGTGGCAACTCGATGAAATTCGTGATCGGCGGAATGTCGCGAAATCGCTCGGCGCTCATGCGCCGCATTCGTTCCCGCGTTTCAAACAGTGGCGGGTGACCCGATACCATGTGGTACAAAAGACAGCCCATGAAGTACAAATCGCTGCGCTTGTCGTCACGTGGCGTGCCGGTTACTTTTTCCAATCCGGCGTAGTCCACGCTGCGCGGATTGAAGCCTGGCGCATCCTCGGTGCTCTTGTCGACTACGGCCAAACCAAAGTCCACCAAATTGGCTCGGCCGGTACTCGAAAGCAACACGTTCGACAATTTCAAGTCGCGATGCGTGACGCCGCGGACGGCCGCGTACTCCAAGCCCGCAGCCACGTCGCGCAGGATGTTGAGCGCCACGTTCAATCGAATCTTTCCATGCACGCGGACAAATTCTCGCAAATTTTGTCCTTCAATAAAGTCCATCACCATATACGTTCGATGGTGATCAACGCCGACTTCGTGAATCGGAACGATGTTCGGATGTCGTAGCTTGATCACGGTTCGCGCTTCGCGCATGAACCGCTCTTGGGTTTCTTTGTCGTTGGAATAGCGATTCCGCAACACCTTGATCGCTTTGACTTCACCGGTCCTGTGATGGGTTGCCCGGTAGACGCGGGCAAAAGTCCCTTCGCCAACCAAGTACAGGACTTTCCAGTCGCCGTAAAAAAAGCCGCGGCGATTTCCCTGCTCGATCCGCTGCGTTTGCCAGTTCGTCACCCACTCGCGCTGAATCAATAATGACTTCAGCTTGTCCATGCTTCCTTCGCGGTCGCCGAGCGCCGAAAACGCTTGTTCAATTTGTTCGGGCTCCAGCAGATGGCATTCCATCAGCCGCTGAGCGAATTGTTCGGCGTTCAATTCGGCCTCAAAATCAAGAATTCAAGGGGCAAGTTTTTTCTAATCGCCAAAAACAAAACCTCGAAGAGAGGGGGGTCAGACCCGACGGTTCTGATTTTGGTTCCACGACGGCTACTCCATATTATTCAAATCCTCTTACCATCGCAATCTTTGAAATTCCCATTGCCACACCCAAGAAACGCAGTCGGCGGAGAAATCCCAAGTTTTCCTCCGCCGAACACGCAGTTGGATTGGCCCATGAAGGAGCCAAAAATGTTCAAATCCCTAATCGAAGTTATATCTGTTCGCCATCTAACTTGCGACGAAGATCGTCGCGCTCGCGGCGCGTGGCTTCCAAATCAAATACGAGGTATTTCATGTCGAGCCGCAGTTGGATCAATGCGTCTTGAATCAGGTTCAATATGCGGCGGCGGCGGCGGGTGAATTCCACAACGCGCTCCAGCGTCGGCTCGATGCCCTGGCGACAATTTTCCGGCAATGCTTGCACTCGCAGAATCAGTTCGCTCAAGTCGTTCGGCAATGTCTCGCTGGCGGCTTCGTCAAGATGATGGGGCTGGGTCGTCATGGCTTCCTCGTGTGTTGGTGATGCAGGTCCATTATCGCAGCCTTCGTGCCAATGGGATCCAGCGTGGCGACCAATTTCCGCAAGTCCTTGTCCGGCCAATGCTTGCAGCACAATGCCGCCAAAACAGTCAGCGACACTTGTTGCGAAAAAGCAACTTGATTGATGTGGTTGTGCCACAAGTAAACTGCTAAAAGCCCAATCGATTAATAGGTTTCGATCCGACTCGTCCCGAAAGAACGGACGCTCACTTTGGTCGCTTAATTCATGTTGGTCGCCCCGCGAATTCGCTCGACGATCGCCGCGATTCGGCCATGCCGCCGAACCATCGCGCGATCGCTGTTCGCACATTTGCTCATTCTCGTCGCGACCGCGCATGCCTTTGCCCAAATCGAAATGGGATTTGAACAAGGCGCTCCAAGCTGGCAACTGCGCGACACGGATTGCGCCATTCCCTCATCCGCATGGATCCAACGCCGCACCACTGAAGAAAAGCGTAGCGGCCAAACTTCCGAACATTTTCATTTTCAAACCGGGCACGGCACCAAAATCATGGTGGCCCAGTCCATCGAGCCATCCTATCTGATTCCCGAGCTCCAACCGGAACTTTGGATCAAAGCCAATCGCGCGGGAGTGCGGATGCTGGCTCGCGTCGTGATTCCAAAATCCCAAGCCCCCGACGGCAAGGGACCGGTCAAAATCATGATCGAAGGTGCTAAGTACTCCAACGCGGGAAATTGGCAACGATTGAGCTTTGGAACTGGCGAAGAAAACCTCGAGCAACTTCTCAAAAAACAACTTTGGGCTCTGCGCTCCAAATTCGGACAGGCCGTCGATCCCGAAGGGGCTTTCATCGACTTGATCGTGCTCAACCTCTACGCCGGACCTGGCGCTTGCGACGTCTGGGTTGACGATTTGCGAATCCCCGGCTCGGTCTCGGCCCAGGAAAGCACCACCGACACGACGAAACCGGATCGCGCTGTTCGATTGGTCGGGATGCAAGACAATGCCTTGCAATCCGATGCCCTGGTCCGCTTCGATGGCAACATCATGGAACTCGGAGGGCAGCCGTTCTTCGCGCGCGCGATTCAACACAACGGCGAACCTTTCGAATGGCTCAAACAAATCGGCTTCAATGTGATCGAACTGCGATCGCCAGCAACATTCGAACAGTTGCAAGCCGCGCAACTTTTGGAACTGTGGCTGGTTTGTCCACCGCCGACGAGTGCCGGCTTGACGCCAATCGGTCTTGAGTTCGATCGCGTTCTGGCTTGGAGCGTTGGACGAAATCTGACTGGACGCGATTTCGACAACGTGCAGCGATTGGTCAAGGAAATCCAACACTCCGATCCGCGCAAAGGGAGGCCCCTCCTCGCGGACGTCCGATCCAACTGGGTCGATTACGGCCAGACGGTCAACATCCTTGCGACGAACGTCGACCCGATCGGCGGCGGATTTCGTTTGAATCAATACGGACAATGGCTGGCACAGCGGCAACAATTGGCCGGCAAAACTGTGCCGATTTGGGCCGCGATTCCCACAGAATTACCCGCCGAAGTCATAACGCAAATCGCCGCGCTTTCCGATCGCGTTCCACCTACGCCGCTTGAGCCGCAACAGCTTGAGTTTGCCTTTTACGAAGCGCTCGCTGGCGGCGCGCGCGGTTTGCGATTCCTATCTCGCAGCCGACTCGACGCCACCGATCCGGTTACGCTGCTGCGGGTTCAGACCCTCAAGTGGCTGAACATTCGGGTTTCGCAGTGCGAGCCCTGGGGAGCCGGCGGAGCGGTAGCCGACACGCTCCCCTTGGCCGATCAGAATTTAAAAGTCACCGCTTTGCAAACCGAACGCGCGCGGCTGCTCTTGATCCAGCGACCGACTCAATTCGAACAATGGTCGGCGGGCGATGTGCCGATCAGCAAAATTTCTTTCGTCGACGTCGGAGCTTCGGCGACCGATCGAGCTTACTGGCTGGCTCCCTCCGGAATGATTCCGCTACCGATTTCCACGATTCACGGCGGCGCGCAAATCGAGATCGAACATTGTCCCTCGTTGGCTGTTGTCGTCGTGACGGACAGCCCGGTCGTCATCAATCGACTTGCCAACTCGTATCGCGCGCCGGACGGCCAAACTTTTTCCCAACTTCGCCTCGACATGGTCCGCAATTGGTTGGCGATCGTGCAATTGATCGATCGGCAGATGGGACAATTTGAACGCCGCGCCAACGTGGCCAGTGGAGCCATCAACGAGGCCCTCACGTTCCTGCAACGCGCCGAAACGATGATCGCTGGGAGTAACGCGATCACGGCAGACGAATACGTCGACCAAGCCGAACAGCGGCTAAGCTTGGCCCGCAAGCAATTTTTGATTGAAGCTCGATTGCCATTTCGTTCGGCGGCCGCAAGTGCCTTGCTCGTGCATCCACTCCTGGTTCCCAATCACTGGCAACTGGCCGCGCAACTTGGACAAGCCAATTGGCTGCCCAACGCGCTGGCTGGCGGCGATTTCGAAAACTTGCAACACATGATCGATAACGGTTGGGTCAATCGTCGAACCGAAGAAGACGATTTTGAGACGCGCGTCGAGTTGACCCCGTCCGCAGCGGTTGGCGGAAAATTCGGCTTGAGCCTATCGGCCACCAGCAGTCGGCAAAATTTGGATGTCGTCGAATCGTCGCCGGTCTGGATCACGTCGGGCGACATTCCGGTCAAGTCCGGGCAGATGGTTCGCATCCACGGCTGGGCCAAAGTCGCCGCGCCGATTCAAGGTTCTCTCGAAGGATTAACCATCATCGATTCGCTCGGCGGCGCAAGCCTATCTGAGAGAATTACGCAGTCCGGCCAATGGCAAGAATTTTCGCTTTATCGCGGCGCGGCCGCCGACGGCAATCTCAATATCACGTTCGCGCTCACCGGTTTGGGAACCGCACTCGTCGACGAAGTGACAGTCCGCATTTCCGATCCGACGCAACCACCTGTGGAGCCGGTCGTACAGGAAACCGCCGACCAATCTGGGGTAAGCAGATGATGGTAGGCGAGCGGAACGCGTCAACCCACTGATTCTTGTTTCCCGTTTTCTGTTTGGACCGCAGAATCCACACAAGATACTTAACGGAAATACGCGGACGGTCCGCGTCCTACCATTTAATATTGAACTCTACGCCCAAAAAATCAGGGGGCTAATCCGCCGCGGCGGACTCGCCGACTGAAAACTTCGTCTACTCCAACCGAAACCCAAGCTTGGTCATGTGATCGAACGCGCAGACCAGAGGGACCGCGTCGTAACCCATATTGCCCATTAGCGCGGTGACTTGTTTCGCCCTGCCCCCTTTGGCGCAGTGGACGTAAACGCGTTTGGATTTGGGAACGCCTGGAATCTCACGCGCGTCGGGCGGAAGCTCTTTAATGATTGTCGTCGGGACGAGTTTGGCTTGGGCAAAGTGCTTCTCGTCCCATTCTTTTTGTTCGCGCACATCCAAGAGCAGCGCACTGGCCGAACTCACTTCGCCAAGCGCCGTTGTTAGTTCATCATCCGACGTGTTAGAACCGAACCACATCAGCGCCTCCAGAATTACCGATCACGTTCCGAACGGATCGTAAAACGCTTTGCTTTTTTCCTCAAGCCTGTAGCCTCACACCTCATGCCTTTTGCTTAGCCCGGCTGGTTTTGGCTGGAGCACTTACTCCCAACGCAGCACCGCTTTTGCGCGCAAAGCGTTCCTTGCTGCCGTCAGCCAAGAATCGATAACCAACCTTCGTCGGTTTGCCGGTCTTGGGGCAGATCATCGCCACTATCGAAACCGGGACGGGCATCTCTTTATGCAGACGTCCGCCTTGCGGATTTCTCCGGCTAGGCTTGACGTGTTTATGTACGAGATTGATCCCTTCAACCAAAACTTTATTTTTGTCGTGGTTGACCGACATGACTTTGCCCGACTTGGTGCGATCGTCCCCCGAAAGGATTCGAACGGTATCGCCAACTTTGATTTTCATAGCCCTCACTCCTCAAATACTGGATCGCGAATAATGTTCGATTGGCCGAAAATTGTCAATGGACAAGCGAAAATCCGCGATATTTCTCGCGATATTTCGTCTCCGATGGCTTTCATAAATCGCCCGGTTCGCGTCACCTCAAACTGGCCGTTGATCCGGCGGCAGCCTGGCGGGGACCGGAATAATGATGATGCCACGCTGCGGTGGGACCTAGCGGCATTCGGTCAATCAGAATTTGTCCGTGGGTTAGCCGCAACTAGCCGGCCAACAATATCAATGAGGTCGACTTCCCCGCGCCGTTTGCCCCAGAACCTCATGGAAGTTACCCGATTCATATTCGGCAGTTACGTTTCGCAATGCCCTCATATCGGAACGGCGACGGCGAATTTCGATGAGTTCGATTGGCGTTCGGACGATTTTGGATTCACATCAGGATTATTTGTCGCGAACATTGAATTCGTTCCTCACAGTTACGAGACGTACCGAAAATATCTCTATTTCTCGCCGCAATAAGACAGCGCGAGCAAGGAGTAGCCAGTGACTAGAGCGGCGTCCCCTTCGTACCAGCGGTCGGCGGTGTTCACCCGGGCCCCCTGGCAGCGCTACGTCCTGGGCGAAAGCTTGGCCCTGTCTGACGCCGCCAAGCGCGGCGCGTTGTTTTTCTACCGCGACGTTGCCCAGGCCGGCGCTGGCTGTGCGCAGTGCCACAAAGGCGACTTCTTCACCGACGAGCGCTTCCACG
>JANMEB010000689.1:0-5051 GCA_031376585.1 Planctomycetota bacterium
GTTTCGCCACTTCACCGCGTGCAGACGGTCCGCCAGGAACAGCAGGATGCCTTCGCGGTTGGAGGTCTCCTTCCTGCCCAACAGGAAATCGGTCTGATCCACGCCGTCGATAGGGCGGTCTTGCGGCACGGAAGCGCCGGACAGTCTGGCGAACGTCGTAAACGTGTCCAACTCGTGAACGATTTCATTGCTCACACGGCCGGCGGGAATCTTCCCCGGCCAGCGGATGATGAATGGCGTCCGAGACGAGCCTTCCATGTGCGTGAAATAGTAGCCGCGCCACGGGCCGGAACTGCCCTGATGCGGAAACGTCGGGTCAGGACCATTGTCGGAGGTGAAGACAAAGATGGTGTCGTCGCGCACGCGAAGTTCGTCCACGGCATCGAGGATTTGGCCGACGCGAAAGTCCATTTCGGCCAGGACATCCGGAAAATTGCCGAAGCCGGTCTTGCCCTCGAAGTCAGGATGCGGCAGCACCGGGAGGTGCGGTTGGGTCATGCAGACATAGATGTAGAAGGGCGTCCCGGCTTTCACGCTGCGCTTCATGAAGTCCACGGTGCGGCGAGTGATCTCTGCGTCAATGAGGCGGCGCTGCTTGAGGCCATAAACTTCAAGATTGCGGCTCTTCTCGCCTTTCTTACCCTCCATGATGTGCTCCGGCTCGACGCCCGAGTCTTTGAACCCGACCGCCGACGGATAGAGGGCTTCATCGGTGGTGCGCGGGATGCCGAACCATTCGTCGAATCCCTGACTGGTGGGCAACCGGCTCTGGTCGCTGCCGAGATGCCACTTGCCGAAGTGGCCGGTGGCGTAACCCTGGCCAGAGAGCAGTTCGGCAAGGGTCACTTCCCACTGCGTCAGTCCGTCAAGCTGGCCAGGGAACGGAACCGAGTGCGTGCCGCTGCGAATGGCGTGGCGTCCGGTCAGGATGGCCGAGCGACTCGGCGTGCATTGCGCCTCGACGTTGAAGTTGAGCAGGCGCGTGCCTTCGGTGGCGAGCTTGTCAATGCGCGGCGTCGCCGCGCCTCGAAGGATGCCCCCGCCGTAACAGCCGACTTCACCGTAGCCGAGGTTGTCCATCAGGACGAAGACAATGTTGGGTTTGGCTACGTCTTGTGCGGCGGACGAGGTGATGAAAACGAACGAGCCAACCATCGCGGCTGCCAACAGGTTTAGTCGGTGGGTGGTTTTCATTGTCGTGACTCTTTGGTGGTTGAACGGTTTACCGTAATACCTTCAGGACATCGGAACGATCACGGTGAATCGCGAAGCATCATTTGCTGCACGTCGGCGATCGGTTGTTGACTCACTCGAATCAGGCCCGCGCCCGGGCGGTCGATGTCGGCAATCATGAGAATCACAAGCGAAAACGCCGCCGCCAAAACGGGTGTGCCGTAAGCTCGTCGCGACCCGGACATGCCGACTTGATAACCGACGGCGAGCATCGACAGCAACGACAACAAATAAACGGCCAACCACACCGTCCCTGGAATCCGATACTGTAATCCGACTGTCAAGCGGCTTTGATGCAGGTCAATCAATTCGTTCAATGTAGAGATGAACAAACTGCGAATCTCAGAGTCCATGTCTGCCTGGACCAGCGATTTTGCCTGAGACCAAAGTTGAGCGTGAATTACTTCCGATTTTTTCAGCGTCTCGCCAATGTTGTCCGTTGTGCCATTCAATCGGAGATCAGCATACTCGCGTAACAACCGACGGCTCTCTAAACCTTGAGTCGGCGGAAGCAAGCCGGCTCGCAGATAAGTAGTTCCAATGGCGTTGGCTTCTTCCAATACCAATTGCTTGCGAGAGTCAAAACGATTCGCAGTTATTCCGAAGGTGAACGCCAAAATGAAAGCGAGCAGCCCGAGCAACGAGCCGACAAATGATCCTAGCGGACCCTCGGGCTCCTTTTCCTTCCGATGCCACAGAGAAATTCGCGCCAAAACTGTTCCGGCTTCCACGGCACCGACACAAATCAACAACGTGAGCACAAACAACGCCCACAGCGGCAGCATGTTGAGGCACTCTCCAAAATCCATACTTGTCTCGCTGCGTAGAAAAGGTGTTGTAGCGGGTATTTGAATGGAGATGTCCCGTTGGTTGTTAAAACTCCCAGTGGTCTCGCTTGGTGATAGGTTACTTGATTAACGCTTTCGGTTCAAAGGTCCCGCCCGGTCGACGCATTCAGCCCCCAAAAATTCACTCAAGATCAACTCTTCGCCTGACTCGACGATTTCTAAAGAGCAGCCTGACCCCAGGCTCCGAAGTTGAGTGGTCTTTGTTTAACCGGACAGCTTCGGGCCGCGTCACTCCGCCAGCGCCCGGACGCTGGGCGATTAAACATTGAAATAAGTCGAACAAATGATTTCCCTAACACTTTTTTTTCTTCGCAATGCGTGACGTGATTCACATGAACGAAATGGGAACTATTCGGCGACTTCCGATCGAGGTAAAGTGTCGATAGACTGGCACAATTACAATTACTGTGTGGGAGGTTTTGCAATGACGTTTTCCCCAGACCAGTTCCGATCGCGTGGACTCGCTTTGGAAGCCGCTTTCTTCCAGAAGCGGGACGCTGAACTGCTCGCGAAAATTCGCTCTGGTCTTGCCGCGATGGAGGAGAAAAAAGGTCTCTCGGATGTCTCAGGGATCCTCGACGAGAACGTATTGCTCGACCTCATGCGTGCCAGCGTTACGGGCGAATCGCTGCTTGCCATGCGTTTTGTTCCGATGATCGTAGTGGCTTGGTCTGATCGTGTTATCTCCCCCGAGGAGCATGCCGCGATCTTAAGCGCGGCCGAAGCCGACAACGTCATACCCGGCACTCCGGCCCATCAATTGCTCCATCGTTGGCTCGAACGCCGCCCGGATAATGCGGTCATCGTGGCCTGGAAAGCGTATGTTGGCGAACTGGCAAGCATCATGCCCGCCGAATCACTCAAAAAACTTCGCGAACGAACCGAGACGCTGTGCCATCGCGTCGCCAAAGCGGCGGGCGGCGTTCTGGGATTTGGTCGTATTTCTCCGGCTGAGCAAGCAGCCATCGACGATTTCATGAATAGTTGGAAGCACGCCTAGTCGACGCAAGCGTGCCTTCTTCTTTTCGCAGCTATCGAACCAGAACGCCGCTCGGCTGGATTGGCTCTCGCGGACCGACTTGTTCGCAAGCCGGATTCTTTTGGTTCGCTTCGAGCAACTGAATGTTGCGATACTCCTCATTATTGAACTGTTCTCGCGAACCGAATGCGAACTGGAGCGCGAGCCGCGCGAAGGATTGCGTCTGCTTGAGATCGTCGTAGTATTCCGGCGCAATTCGTCGCACCTGAGGCAGCCGATGCCAGGGAATGTAATGAAAATCGTGATGCTCGGTATGCAACCCGAAGTTAAAGTTAATGAGATTCAGCCAGCCGTAATACGAAGCGCTCGGCTGATAAAATTGATAGCCATAAAAATGAGAATTGCTGAGCAAAAGTCCAAACACAAGTGGATGCAGGAAGCCGGTGGCAAACAATGCACTGAGAAACAGGTACAACAGCGGCACCCAACCAAAAACCAGAAAAAGCCCCGCCATCAGCGTGAGACTTATCAGCGGGTAGATCACCGCCCAAGTTTCAATCTTGTAGCGCCGGTAACCAGATACCAAGTGTTCGTCGGACAAAATGCTCAGAGCTAACTTCCCTGGCGTCAGTCGCCAAGTCGCGAGCGCCGTGATTGCATAGACGATCAAGCCAACCATGCTGCGCAGCACTTGAAAGACAATCATCAATCCAGCGATCGGCCAAAACAGAGGTGTCGTAAAGCAAGTTATCAGCCGGCGCAAACGAGGTCCGACAACTCGACCAAACACACGGTCTTTCATCACCAGTAAAACAGACCGGCGACGCTTGATAAAATCCTTATGAGAACCGAGATGACTATGGTGCACATGATGCTCGATCCACCAACAATGGTGTCCGGTGAACATCATCGGAATCGACGTCAAAGTGAACAGCCAGCGGTTGGCTTTCTTGCTGCGAAACACCAGGGCATGGTTGCACTCATGCGCCAAATTGAACAGCGCGACATTGATCAAAGAACCAATCACATACGCCGCAATAACGGCGACCCACCAGGCACTCGACGAGACGGCCATCGCAATGCCGATTTGGATGACAGCCACCCCAAGACAAAAGAACGCCGTTGCCACAGACCGGCCAAACAAGCGTTTGAGTTCTGGATGCACAGCGAGCATGCTCCGCGCACGTTGCAAATGCCAATTCGCATCCGATTTTTCGTGATCCTCAACGGAATCACAAATGTCGAGTTCAAATCCAGGAAACACAGGTGCCGGCGTTCCCAAGATTCGCCAGTGAAAGCGGGGAGTAAAACCGCCCGGAATCGTCTCGTGTGGTTTTGAATCTGCAATCATCTTTCGATCGCTTTGGAGTCTTGAAAAGGCGACTCATGTTACGTTCCAGATGGTACCATCCTTTGCATTGAAAGCAAGAAGCAATCTGCGACGTCGCTTGTCGGAGATTGAACGATTCGAATGCTCATCCAGGCTGTGTGATAATATAGAACGATTAGTAGGACAGCGCCACCCCATCATTGGGGAAATCGATTTGCATTCCAGTCAAAGTCGCGGGCCGCCTCGTAGGAGACAGCCCATATGTTTCACGATAGAACTAATTGCTTACTTGCTGGCTTTGTTGCTCCGCATCGCCGCTTTCGGCAACTCCGACGGCGATCTGCAAATGCTCCAATACACCGGCGCGGGTGTCGGCACACGTTTTTGTCTCTACATCCACCACGATGACGCCGAGCGCGAATATGCCTACGGCCGCACGGATCATCTCGCCAAACTCGACAAAGGTCTCGACGAAGCCGCTGCGAAAGGCTGGACGGTCGTCAGTATAAAGGAAGACTGGAAAACCGTCTTCGCAGCCGCGCAGGATGACATCTCCGCCATCGACATCCTGCTGCAACAGGACGCCACGATGCTCAAGCAGGCCGCCGCCAACAACGCCTGCCTGCTCAAGGATTATCAGCCGCCGTTCGCGCTATCCGCC
>JANMEB010000712.1:0-4209 GCA_031376585.1 Planctomycetota bacterium
TTCCGGAGTTGTTCCGACGATTGAAGGGACGCTTGGGCGAGGCACCAAGCGGATCGTACACTCAGCGGTTGTTCGACGATCCGGCGTTGCTTCAGTCGAAACTGATTGAGGAGGCGGGAGAACTTGCGGAGGCGAACGGGCCCGACGACGTGATCGCCGAGGCGGCCGACGTTGTGTACTTCGCTTTGGTCAAACTTGTCGCGAGCGGCGCGAATTGGGAACAAGTTTCTTGCGAATTGGATCGGCGACAGTTGAAGGTCACGCGGCGACCAGGAGACGCGAAACCGGCAAGGTAGGATATGACAACTCAGATTAGATCAAACGAAATGCTGAAAACCATCTCTGCTGAAGCGGCATTGTTGCAGCGGCGCAAGTCGGCGGTGGACGCGGAGACTTTGCAACACGCGGCGCAAATCATCGACCAGGTTCGCGCCGGTGGCGAACCATCACTGCGGGAATTCGTCGCCAAGTATGATCGGCGCGCGGCGGACCAGCCGTTAGTCCTGAGTCGTTCCCATTGCGAGGCGGCCTTGGCAACTTTGCCTGCCACCGACGTCGACTTGCTGCGGCGCGTGGCGCAGCGCATCGAGACTTTCGCTAAGGCCCAACTGGCGACGTTGCGACCGATGGAGTTGGCGATTCCGGGTGGCATGGCGGGGCAGAATTTTTTTCCTTTGTCCTCCGCAGGTTGCTACGTTCCCGGAGGACGATATCCGCTCGTTTCCAGTTTGTTGATGACGGCCGTCACGGCCCGCGCGGCAGGAGTCGGCGAGGTCTGGGTCGCTTGTCCGGCACCGTCGCCTGTGATGCTCGCCGCTGCGGCGATTGCGGGGATCGACGGATTTCTCGTCGCGGGTGGTGCGCATGCCATCGCCGCGCTCGCCTATGGAATCGGTGGACCACCACGTTGCGACGTTGTGGTTGGTCCGGGCAACCGCTGGGTGACTGCCGCGAAGCAACTGGTTGCGGCCGATGTGCGAATCGACATGTTGGCGGGCCCCTCGGAACTGTTACTCGTCGCCGACGAGTCGGCCGATCCGACGACGGTCGCGGCCGATCTGCTGGCCCAAGCCGAACACGATGTCGATGCGCGGCCGATGTTGATCGCTGCCACCGCAGATTTAGTGTCGAGGGTCAACGAAGCGATCGCCCGCCAAATGGAAACGTTGTCGACGTCCGAAGTCGCGCGAGTTGCTTTGCAAGCCGGCTTCGCAGTGGTCGCATCCGACGCCGACACCATCGTTCAACTTTGCCAAGTCATCGCACCGGAACACCTGGAACTGCATCTCAAAGCCCCGCAGGCTATTGCACCGCGTTTGACTCGCTGTGGATGCTTGTTCATCGGAAGCGGCAGTGCCGAAGTGCTTGGCGACTACGGAGCCGGACCGAATCACGTTTTGCCGACCGGCGGGACCGCGCGATTCGCGTCCGGCCTGTCCGTCGAGACTTTTCTGCGGCGGCAGACTTGGCTGCGGATCGATGACCTGCCCGCCGCGCAGCCGCTCGTCGATGACACCGTGCAACTGGCCAATTGGGAAGGGCTCGCCGGCCATGCCATCAGTGCTCAACGGCGGCAGAAATGACGTCATGATTGGGCCACTGTAAAACGCTCGAGCGGCGGCGAAGGAAAACGTGAGAATAATTCAAAGCATCTAGCGCTTGCTTCGCTAACTTTTTTCAAATAGCCACCAGCGAGGTTTTTGCACTCCTCGCTGCAAGCCGAAATGCCCCATGGCGACTTCACTAATGCAGTGAGCAATCTCCGCTGGGGAGTCGGAGACAATAATTCGGTCGACATCTTCCGCGTCAATCGTCCCATGCTTGACCATCGTTTCGCGCAAGAAACGTACCAGTGGATTCCAGTATTCCGAGCCGGCCAACACGATTGGAAATTCTTTGATTTTGCCGGTTTGCACAAGCGTTGCGATTTCGAACAGCTCGTCCATCGTCCCAAATCCGCCGGGCAAAGCGACGAACGCATAGGAGTACTTGGCCAGCATGACCTTGCGAACAAAGAAATATTTGAAGTTGACGAAAATATCGAGGTAAGGATTGGGCTTCTGTTCGCGCGGCAAAACGATATTGCAGCCGACGCTTTTTCCGCCCACGTCTTTTGCTCCGCGATTGGCTGCCTCCATAATTCCCGGCCCGCCACCCGTCATGACCGCGAACCCAGCTTTCGCAAGTTCGCGCCCGATCTCGCGACCAAGTGCATAGTAGGGATGCGAATCGTCGAATCGTGCCGATCCGAACACCGTAACGCACGGACCGACAAAGTGCAGTTTGCGAAAGCCGTTAATCAGTTCGCCGAAAATCCGAAACGCCCGCATCAACTCTGTGAAACGCGACTGAGGCCCTTCGAGAAATTTCGATTCGCCGTTGCCGTTGTTCGTCGTTTGGGATTGATTCATTTCGGGAAACTATTCGAGAGTTCGGTCGGGGATGCTGCCGCTCATGTTGCCGTGATTTATTCAAACTGCAGCAGCGCGTATTTTTTCTTTCCGCTGCGGAGGACGATCATGCTTTCGCCGACGAGGTCGCGGGGGCTGAGTCGGGCGTCGACGCTGTCGATGCGGCGGTTGTTGACGTAAGCTCCCCCTTGTTCGATCGTGCGGCGCGCTTCGGCTTTGCTTTTGGCAAGCGTTGACATAACAAAGGCATCGGCCAAAGCCAATCCATCACCGTCGAGCATTGTGCGCGGGATTTTTTGGCTGGGAACATCGACGAAAATTTGCCGCAAGTCTGCCGCAGATTGGTTTCCGATCTCCGCACCGAAAAAGATCGCAGTTGCCGATTCGGCTTTGGCCAATCCTGCATCGCCGTGTACCAACTGAGTCAAATGCCGGGCCAATTCGCGTTGGCTGTCGCGACCCGCTGGGTTTTCGGTGCGCTGTCGATCCAGCTCTTCGATTTGCTCGCGCGAAAACTCGGTCAAGAATCGCAAGCACTTTCCCGCGTCGTCGTCGGCAACATTGATCCAATATTGGTAAAACGCGTACGGGCTGGTCCGTTTCGGGTCGAGCCAAATCGCGCCCGATTCGGTCTTGCCCATCTTGCTCCCGTCGGATTTCAGCAGCAGCGGCGAAGTCATCCCGTGCAAATGAACGCTATCCATCCGACGCGCCAAGTCGATTCCGGCGGTGATATTTCCCCATTGATCGCTGCCGCCGATTTGCATTTCGCAACCGTGCATGCGAAACAGGTGCACGAAATCGTAGGCTTGCAACAGCATGTAGCTGAATTCGGTGTAACTGATGCCGGTGTCTTCACGTTCGAGTCGATTCTTGATCGAGTCCTTGGCCATCATCACGTTGACCGGAAAATTCTTGCCCACGTCGCGCAAGAATTCGATGTACGACATCCGGCCAAGCCAATCCGCGTTGTTCACCAGAACCGCACCGTTGGCCGCCGGTCCGAAATCCAAAAAGTGTTGCATCTGTCGCTCGATGCCTGCGACGTTGGCCAATAAAGAGTCGGTCGAAAGCAACTGTCGTTCGTCGGACTTGCCGCTCGGATCGCCGATCATCCCGGTCGCGCCGCCGACGACCGCAATCGGGCGATGCCCCGCCCGCTGAAAGCGTCGCAGCATCAACAGTGGCAACAAGCTCCCCACGTGCAGACTGTCGGCTGTCGGATCGAACCCCGCGTACAAAGTGCGCCGCCCGGCCGCAAGCCAAGCCCCCGTTTGCTCCGACGTCGTCTGGTAAACCAATCCGCGCCACTGCAAGTCTTCAAAAAAATCGCTCATCAAAAATCGTGTCCGGTGAAGTCCTTACGTAGTTTCTCAAGGCTAAATTGAGTTACGATATCATGACCAATATCAAATTGACTTACCAGCCGAACGGGATGGCGGGAATGAAAAGAATTCGCGAGCACCAGATCGCGGGGTGGTTGTTTGCCGCGCCGTGGGTGATCGGATTCTTCGTGCTGGTGCTGACTCCGTTTTGGGCGTCACTCGTTTTAAGCTTTTGCCGTTGGGACATGATTCGTCCGCCACAGTGGGTTGGGTTTGAGAATTATTTGCGATTGGCTGACGAAATTCGCACGCAAACTGGATTTGGTCTGGCGCTACGGAACACGCTGTATTACAGCTTGTTGTCGGTGCCGCTGTCGGTTGTGTTCGGGATTGGACTGGCGATCATGTTGTCGTGGCCGGTGCGCGGACAGGCTTTGTTCCGCACGATTTTTTTTCTGCCGTCGATGATTCCG
>JANMEB010000007.1:0-22428 GCA_031376585.1 Planctomycetota bacterium
CTGAAATTGCGGCCGGAAGTTTCCAAGTTCGTGCTAACCATCGGCGCCACGGGGAATCAAAACGGAACTGCATTGTACGAAGGAGTTGTCGTACTGTTCTTGGCCCAAGCCTTCGGCGTGGACTTAACGTTGGGTCAGCAAATCTCCGTAGTGTTGATGTCGATCCTAGCTGGCATTGGCACGGCGGGAGTACCCGGCGGATCGATCCCGATGATCGTCGTCGTCATGACGTCGGTCGGCGTCCCAGCCGAAGGGATCGGAATCATCTTAGGCATCGACCGAATCCTCGACATGTGTCGCACCACGCTCAACGTCACTGGCGATTTGGTCTTAGCATCGTGCGTTGACACGATGGAAAATCGACGGGCTGCGACTCACGCTAGACGAACATTGTCGAAAAACTAGAGGCTATCGCGTCGGTCCGTTGGTTGTGCCGGTGGTCTAAGCACCAGTTTCCGCGTTAAATTGGCCATTTACACTTGACTTGTTCGCAATGCGCGAACAAAATGGTAACGCACTGAATGGCAGGATGGCGAGAGGAACTACCTAGGATGCACGTAATCGCTCGGCCGGCAATAACGAGTGCCACGAATAATTATTCGGACGCGGCGAAGTGGCTAAATGCATGGTGGTTTGTAGCTTCCAAGGCGCGGTGGGAGAATTTACAGAACGTGCGAGTGGAATATCCATCGGTAGATCAAGTTGGTTGCTGTTTGGTCTTCAACGTGTGTGGACGGAAATATCGGCTTATTGTTAAGGTGAGCTACGTAAACCGATGGTCGAACGGAACTTTGTTGATAAAGCATTTTCTATCGCATGCCGAGTATAACAAGGACCGTTGGAAAAAGGACTGTTGCCCATGACCGAAAAAACGCCAAGCTATGCTGATTTGCTAGTTCTAATTGAGCCTCGTCCGATCGGGTCGAAAGCGGCTTTGGAAAAAACGTACAGGCTGATCGACAAGCTCATGAGTAAGCCGGAATTGAATCGCGCTGAAAGCCAAATGCTGGAGTTGCTTTCGATGTTGGTTGAGCAGTACGAAAGCCGCGAACATCCAACACCGGAAGTTTCTGCGGCTGACCTGCTGGCCCATTTACTCGAGTCCCGCGCAATTACCAAAGCAAAACTTGCCATTGATACCAATATTCCCCGCTCAACCATTACCGAAATTCTGGCAGGTCGCCGACAAATTAGCCTTGGCAACGTACGCAAGCTTGCGAACTTTTTTCGACTCCCGTCCAGCGTTTTCGTTTTCGGCGAACCTGGTTCAACACTCGAACGAAATAAAAATTAAATTGGGAAAATCGCAACCGTGTCTAGGAATCGACCCAATCCTCGACATGTGCCGGACAACTCTCAATGTCTCCGGCGATTTGGCCTTGGCTTCGTGCATCGTTGCCTAAGAAATTGGGAATACAGGAAACAAATTCGGTTATTTGTCTATCTTGTAAACCCTAACTAAAAACGCGATGCGCGCAGTCGTTTGATTTGTTTTGTTCAAGCCAATGAAGTTCGACACATAGGAAAATCTGCTTTGGTTTACCGCAGAAACTTCCGACGGTTGCACCGAGACTGGTTTCCAACTGGGAACGACAAACAAGCTCTCACCTGAATTCATGTCGCTTGATATTCGAAGGTGTTTTGCATCGACCACTGGAATTTGAATGAAGGTTTTATCGGCGTTAGTTTGTTTTGCACCAGCGACTTCAATGGTTTCAGTTTCTATTATGTTGTTTACATCAGCTTTTAGTTCCAATCGCAAGATGTCGCCGACTGGTGTAACCGAAATTTGTGCAATACTTCCATCGCCAATCCATTTTACTTCTGGTTGAAGAGCGACCCCACTGCCACCTTCCGAACTAACTTCCGTGAAGGCTGTAACGAACGGTAGAATTGAGCCATCGAAAATTGTCACCGGTTGGTTGGCCAAAACGGTGATTGTGGGCGATTGCAATAAGTTGTTGTGCTCGCCTGCTTTGATTTTTTGGATGAGATCGGTGCGTTGAGTTTCGGCGAGTGTTGCGACCAGCACGGGTGTGCCGATCAAACTTGGAACAGTTTCAATTTGAGGACCGGTAAGAAACGCGGGCGGCATTTTGGATACGTCCGCTCTCACCATTAAAACGGAATCCTGTATGCGGTCTCCGTTGCCTTGGACTTCAATTTTCGTCGGATCAATTCCGGTCAAAAATTTTTCGTACGTCTTGGCAGCGCCAATTTTAGCTTTATCGACGGGTATGGTAACCGTGAAAAATTCAATGACGTACTCGGACTTGGCAGCATCCGAAGTTGCTAATGAGAGTGCCGTTTCGGCAGGTTGCTGTGCTGAAGCCTGCGCTAGTAAAAAAAGTACCTGCAACGAACAACCGAACAAGCAACGACAGGAACTTTTTCGAGTTAACATGGCGGCTCCTTAATTTGAAGTTGCAAATTTCGGTTATACTCACGCTGTTAGCGGACAAAGTCCAATAATGTTTATCGTGTCGGTCCGACGGGAGGTCCGGCGGCGGCTTGGCGGCCGGGTTGGGACGAGCCAGCCAGGAAATTGTCGATCTGGGCTGACTCGCGCAGATTGGTGAACCATTGGTCCATCGCGATGCGGAGTTTTTTCTCCAGCAAGTCCTTGTGCAGTTCTTCCTTCACGTCGTCGAAATTTTGGACAACTGGCGTGGTGCGTCCCAAGCAATGCAAAATGATCCAGTAATCGCCGACGTTGACCAGTCCGGAAATTTCACCCTGTCGCAAGCGGAAGGCTTCTTCTTCAAGCGTCGGTCGACCACCGTGTTTTTGGATCGGCGGGACTTCGCCTCGATTCGCTTTCGACGCTGGTTCGACCGAGTACTGGTAGGCAAGATCGCCGAAGTAATTCTTGTCGGGATTGTCGGTCGCCATCTTCCAAACTTTTTTGGCCGCGTTGTAGTCGCTTAGCACGATGGCGAGGCATTCGACTCGTTCTCCGAAGTTGGCTTCGTAGCCTTTTTGCATGTCGTCATCGGAGATTTGCACGGAATCTTCGACTAATTTTTTCATCGCGACCGACGGCCAGACTTCGTCTTGGACGTACACGTCGACTTGGGATTTATTCCCCTTGGTGACGTACTGAATCCATTGGTCGACGTCGGGAACTCCGTAGGACTGGGCGGCGCGAGCGATTTCGGTTTTCAGATCCTGGTCGGAGACAGATTTGTTGTTTTGTTTAAGTGCTTGCAGGATTAACTGGCGGTTGATTTCGGTTTCGAGAATATCGGGACCAAATCGAGCGATGCAATCTTCGGACAATTGGTTCAAAGTGATTTGCGTTTCGTTCATCATTGCGGCAACACCTGGATACTGCTGGCGCAAGTTTGGATCGTTGTAGACGTTGACGATTTTGACGTTTTGTTGCAATTGTTCGAACAGCGCGGTGGCCGAATTCCCCAATTTCTGTTCGGTTAGTTCGTCCTGCAAGCGTTCCTCCACTTGCGGTCGTTGTTCGGGTGAAATGGGCGTTTCGGGATAATGCCGTTCGCACTTCAAGATCGCGAGCTGCTTGGTTTCTTGGCCGTTGCTGCCAGGAAGTTCGATGATCGGTGAGATTTGGCCGACTTCCAAACCGAAGGCGACGTTTTCAAAATTCGGATCGCCGGAGTGGCGGCGGATCGGAGGGAGTATGCCTCGAAACGCTGCGGTGTTGGAATCGACCGAATGGTCCTTGGCCAAGTTTTCGAATTCGACCGGGTTGGCTTGCGCGGCCGCGAGAACTTGTTCCGCCTTCTCGCGGTTGTCGAGCACGATGATGCGGACTTGAACGCGCGGTCCGTATTCGGACTCGATTGCAGATTGAATTTCCGCCGGATTGATTTGGATTTGCTGAGCGGCCAATCGTCGCAAAGCGAGTTCCATCCAAATGACTTCGGCTTTCAATCGTTCGGGTGGAATGTTCCGCTCGCTACGCAAGATTTCAACGTAACGCTCGGCGGTCAATTTGAATTTTTTCGCGCGGCGTTCGATTTCTTGATCCACATCTTGCATCGTAATGTTGATGTTTTGCCGTTGGCATTCGCTGACGACCAACTGGCGATTGATGATGCTTTCGAGGACGTCGTTTCCATGTCGACTAAGGCAAAGTTGCGAAATCTGTTGGCGTGTGATCGGCTGTCCATTGACAATAGCCAATGTTTGGATGGTTTGCGGCTGCGTCGGAGCAGCGTTTCGCGGCGGGGCCTTGGTTTGAGCAATGGCTGGCGCGGCTGCCGTCAAAACGAATGCGCCAATCGCGACGAAGCTCACACACCAAGGACGGGCGGTTTCATGAAAAGTAGACATGCGGTTCCTCCATAAACCTGTAATCGGTCCGCCGCCGGGTTCGATCGGTCGGAGCCAGTTCAGAATTGCGGTCAGCGGCGCGAACGCAGGACCAGGTTACCAGTAACTTGCAGACTTGTTTTTCCCTCACTCGCACCCCAAATGGGCAAGTGAACGATTGTGAAGTTACTTGTTACCAAGTCCTTTTGCCGTCAAAGCGTGTTCGTTCGCGTTTCAGTGCTTGGCTCACTTCGTGTGAGCTTTAAGCGGGCCGAAGTATAGGACTTGGGCGAATCCAGCGTCAAGACAAATTGCCCGTCAGATCGGGCAACGAAAAAACCGCACGACGAGCTAGCAGCTTATCGTGCGGCCGAATTCTTGTGCAATTCTCAGTGATCGTTGAACCAAGCCAGCGGTCGTGGCAATTCAAATTATTTGGTCGCGTTGTTCAGAGTATTCCAGTACGTGCTTTGCGGCGTCTGCAATTGGAAGCTGGCTGAAGTTGATGGACGACGAGTGTTGTTTTGGGTCGTCTGACCTGGAATCCCATTCGGAGTCACATTCGTCGGCGTTGTATTGGGCCGAATAATGTCCGAGTTAACATTGGGAATCGGATTGAAGTACTGAGTGGTCGTGGGTGCAGTCGTGTTGGCGGGGTTTGTGGTTCGAGTCGGAGTCGTGCTGTTCCCGTCAGTCCAAATCGTATTTGGAATCGTGTTAGGAATCGAGTTTTCGGATTGCCATTGTGCGTTGGCGGGAGTCGGAGTCGGAGTCGGGCTTGTCGCGCCGTGTTCGGTCGTGTTGTTCGACGAATACGGGCTGTAGTAGGACGAGTCGTATCCGGGTTGCCACGTGTTATTGCCATTGAGGACGCGCAAATTCCGCAGCGGAGCATTGCGCCAACGCCCACGGAATCCCTGATCGGCCGTAGCCGTTAACGTCGCAACAAACAAAAGCATAAGGGTGAGCGCAATTCGCATAACAGTCTCTTTACAAAAATGCATTGGGGATTGAATCATGAACCGTTCATCCCATGGACCGGCTGCCATCGGGGGGATGCTGTCACTCTTGAATCTCTTCGACCGCATTTTAAAGTCGCATGAAGCAGTCGTGTCGCAGGCCGATTTTTTCAAGCGCTCGGGTTGTGTCACTAATCAAGCTTGAGACGATTGCGTCGATGCGGACGCGAACAAGTTGGTGCAGCGGGCGTAGTAGATTGGGCTTGTTGCTGGTTTTGGCAACTTCTAGGCTTGGGCCCCATTTCTTTCGGCGCTGGAAAAGCGACTGGGCCGACTTTTCGCCTTTTGACGGATCAACGCAATGTACACGCATTACTACTTGGAGCCAAAAACAAAATCTCCAGGGTCGGACCCTCTCGTATCGAGGTTTGGATTCCAGCGCTTGGTCCGAAGCCTGTTCCTGGGTCTCGCGGCGGCATTGATTTTTGGCTCGTCGGCAAACGCACAAACTTTATCGGACGACCTGCGACAAGAGCCTTGGTTGCGGCTGGAACCGCGTGAATATGGAACGCGAGTCCTGCAATCCGCGGCGTCCGACGCGAATCCCGTCATTGCCTTGGTTGGTGGATTCGGCCCAATTGAAAGATTGGCTGCATTGCCGCCGTTGCGTTTGGAGCCTAATGATCCACCGTCCGCATCGCTGGTGCAGCCAGCGTCATTCGAGGAAACGGGCGTCTTCGGCAGTGCTTCCAGCTTGGGAATGAGCGTCACGAGTTCATTGCAAGAAGAAATCGACAATCGACAGCCATTGTCGTTGAGCAGTTCGTTCGAAGAAATGGTCAAGCGTCTGCACGAGGACTTGAACCAGGTTGACGCCAAGCTTGGCACGGACCGAGCCGTCGATTGGAACGATCGAATCAAAACGGCTCGAGAGGCAATCGCGATCGTGCAATCGTCGTGGGTCGAAGCGCAGAAATGGAGCGCAAGTGTGTTGGCTGCGCCCAAGCGAGTTGTCGAATTGCAGCAACTGATGTCCCAGCCGCAACTTTTGACAGTGACGCAGTCGGCACCGCGCACCGCAGCCGAAAGCCAGTCGATGTTGGACGCGGCGAAAAAAGCGTTCCAGCAACAGAAGCAAGATCTTGAGCGGTTGCAGAATTTGCTCGGCCAACGAGAGCAAATCCAAACGAATCTGGAGACGGAGCTCGCCGGACTGCGACAGAAACTAGCTGAATTCGCGATCATCCCAGGCGCCATTGATGAGAGTCCCACGGCGCTGATGATTCAACTCGAATCGAGGCTGAGACTTCTCGCCCTAAGAGCGGAATTATTGCAATGCGAGGAAAGGCTATCGTTTCAGCATGCCACTGATGAGCTTAACCAGCTTGAACGAAACGTAGCGCAAAGGCAGCTTACCGAGCGGCAATCGCTGGTCGAGTCGCTGGAGCATAAAGCAGAAGAGTTGCGGCAGATCGAAGTACAACAGCAAGCTGCTCAAGCCGAACAGGCTCAACGTGAGGCGGCCAAAGTCGACTTGCGAGCCCGCTCGCTGGCCGAGCTTGCCGAAATCAATTCGCGATTGGTCAGCTCGCGCCTCGAACTGGCGGAGAAATTGAAATCGCTTGATGCCGAAATGAGTTCGGCGGCGGAGTCGGCAGAAAAAGTCAAACTAACGCGCGAGCAATTGCAAGAACGTATCAAGAATGCAGGCGTCAACCAAAATATCGGCGCGTTGATGCTCGTGCACCGGCGCGAACTTCCCAACATTTCCAGTACGGCACGGCGGAAGCGGCAAGTCGATATCGAGATCCCGCAAATGAATTCCAGCCGCATGGACCTCATCGATCGGCGCGATGAAATCGCAGACGTCGCTGGTGTCGTCAAGGCTAGGCTGCTTCAATTGGCGACCGTCGACAACGTGGAAATCACGGACGAAATTCGGACTGCGGTCAAGGAATTAATCAAAACGCATCAAGATCTAATTCAGGATCTCATTGAGGATGTCAACCGATACATAGAACAACTGAATCAATTCAGCGATGCGTCGGCCGAATTGATTAAACAAACGCGCGAGTCGCAGACCTTTGTTGATGAAAAAGTGTTGTGGATTCGCAGCACGGACCCCCTAAACCGTACGGATGTTGGCAAATTCGTATCCGCATTTTCCGCCGTCATCCGCTCACTGCAACCCGAAGTTGCGAACTTCGATTGGAAAATCGCCTCCCGCCGTTGGTCGCAATACGCGATTTGGGCATTCTTGATCTTTCTCGTTGGCGTGGTGACGCGAAAACGCTTGAAGACGATTCTCGCCGCGACTTCGGAAGAAGTTGCCCAATCGTCGTCACGTCGATTGGCCGTGGTCTGCAAAATGATCGTGTTAGTGTTGCTGGTTTCCGCGTTCTGGCCAGCTATTTACTGGGGCGTCGGCCAATACTTGAGTAGTGATTCGTTCGATATCACGTCGGTCGCCGGTTCGTTGGGCAAAGCTTTGATGTCGGTCGTTCCGTTTGTAGCGCTGGCGTGCGTGATGCGGCAATTGACACTACGAGATGGCTTCGCAGAAAAGTATTTAGCGTGGCAGCCCGCAACAATTCGAGCCGTCCATCGGTCGATTCGCTGGTATCTGCTTTCCGTTCTGCCGCTGCGTGGCGCGGGCGTATTCTTTGACCATTTTCAAGACGGTCGCTGGGCCTCGTCGGCTGGTCGTTCGATGTTCATCCTTAGTCAGATCGCACTATTCATCTGCTTGAATATCGCAATTCGCCAAGTCAGCAACGCGATGCTCGGCATGGGACAGCCGGGGACGCGCGGCTTTTGGCTGCGGACGCGCCGAATTTGGGGTGCGGCCATCGTGTTGGCTCCGCTGCTCTTGGCCGGCCTATCGATGATTGGTTATCACTATTCAGCCAGTGAGTTGTCGTATCGATTTGGTTGGACCGTTTGGTTAATCTTGTCCGCGACGGCACTCGTTTCACTGGCTCAGCAGATAGCCCAAATCGTTCTCAATAAAATCGCCGTTCGCCGGTTTTGGCAGGATCGGGCGCAGGAAGCGGAACACGCCACGGGTGAACCGAACGAAGAGTTCGACACCGAGAAAATCGGCCATCAAATCAGTCGCTTGCTACGCGGGTTTACTTTTGCGGGCGTGGTCCTCAGCTCGTTTTTGATTTGGTCCCAAGTCCTTCCTGCAGTTCAAGTTCTCGACCAAGTAAAAATATGGAACGTCCCAATCGAAGTCGTCGAAAACGTCGTGGATGCACAGAATAAGCCGGTGTCCAATGCGGACGGATCGCCGAAGACCACAACCGTTACAACAGTCCGGCAGATCACGTTGGCGGATTTGGTTTGGGCCGCAGTCTGTTTGGCGCTGACGGTTGTGCTGAGCCGGAATTTGCCCGGCCTACTCGAAGTGACGTTGCTCGATCGTTTGCCGCTGGATCGCGGCGGCAAGTACGCGATCAGTGTCGTCTGCCGTTACTTTGTGGCGATTGCCGGCTGCGTGTTGGCGGCTCGGCATTTGGGATTTGAATGGTCCAGCGTCCAATGGCTGGTGGCGGCGATGTCCGTCGGTCTCGGTTTCGGGCTACAAGAAATCTTTGGCAACTTTGTCTCGGGCATGATCATTTTGCTCGAGCGACCGATTCGTGTCGGCGATCTGGTGACAGTCAACGGCACGACGGGATACGTCACTCGGATTCAGTTACGCGCGACGACGATTACGGATGCCGATCGCCGTGAGATGATCGTACCAAACAAGAAATTCATCACGGACGATGTGATCAACTGGACGTTGACTGACCCGATTACACGGATGGTGATTCCGGTCGGAATTGCTTATGGGTCGGACACGGATTTGGCGTGTGCGACGATGTTGGAAGTAGCGCGGCAGAATCGGCACGTCATGCAAGATCCCGGGCCGAATGTCGTTTTCACTCGGTTCGGCGCAAGTTCGCTCGATTTGGAGCTGCGAGTTTATCTTCCCAACCGTGAGCATTTCCCGGACGTTCAACACGAATTGCATTTGGCGATCGATCGCGTGTTCCGCGAAAAGCAAATCGAGATTGCTTTCCCGCAACAAGACATTCACATTCGACCCTCGGACTCGATGGCCAAAGCGTTGTTGCAAGCCCGCCACGAAGTCAAACAACAAACCCGTAAGCAAGACGCGGCTGAACTAGCGTTGGATTCCGTAGTCCTCGATTTTGCGATAGAGAGTGGCTCGGCTTAGTCCGAGGAGCTTAGCGGCTTCGGGGACATTGCCGCTGCAGCGCTCCAAAGCCTGTCCGATTAGTTTGCGTTCCCAGAAATCCACTTTCAGCGTTTCCAGCGGATGATCGGTCGAGTCGACGATTCCCAAATCTTCCGGCAGAATTTCAGTTCCTTCGGCCATCACAACCGCGCTATCAATCACGTTGCGCAACTGTCGGATGTTGCCCGGCCACTGAAAGGTGAGCAATCGCTGCAGTGCTTCGTCGGAAATTTTTAGACTTGCGCGCCCGTGTTGGTGCCGAAAGTGATTCAAGAAATAGTCGATCAGTTTGCGAATGTCGGGCCCACGTTGCCGCAGTGGCGGAATGATCAGCTCAAACACGCTAAGCCGATAGTACAAGTCCTCGCGGAATTTGTTTTCGCCGACAAAGTCGCGCAAGTCCCGATTCGTCGCGCAGATCACGCGCACGTCGGAGGTGATTTCCTGTGCACTTCCGACGGGCAAGAACGGATGTCCCTCCAAAATTCGCAGAAGTTTGGCTTGGCCTTCCAAAGTAATTTCGCCAATTTCGTCCAAAAATAGCGTTCCCAAGTCGGCGCGTTGAAACAGTCCGATGTGGTCGGAATCCGCGCTCGTGAACGCACCTTTCTTGTGTCCGAACAATTGGCTTTCCATTAAATCGCGCGGGATCGCCGCGCAATTGACGCTTAACATGGGCCGAGACGCTCGAGGACCAGATTTATGCAACGCCCGCGCAACTAACTCTTTGCCAACGCCGCTTTCACCACGGATCAGCACGCAACCGGATGCTTTCGCAACCCGCGCGATTTTTGATTTGAGTTGGATCATCGGTTCGCTTTCGCCGATGAGCTCCGAGGTGTCGGCGGATTTTTCGCTTAAGCGCGAGTGTTCTGCTTCGAGCGAAGCGTGTCGCACCGCGCGGGCCAAACTGCGGGCCATGATGTTGGCCATCGCCCCAGCCAACTGGAAATGCTGATCGGAAAAGCGTTTGGCTTGGCGGTACAGATGGATCGCGCCGATGACGCGATCATCGGTAACTAACGGAATGCAAATCGAATCGGCATAGCCCAAGCCCGGATGGTTCGTGTCATGCTGCACGCGGATGGCCCGTTTTTGCTTTACGACACGCTGCGTCAACTGCGAATCGAGCTTGAGTACGTCGGCTTGGTCTTCCGGAAAGACGACTTTCGGTTTGAGTTTGCCGTCGTCGGACAACCACAAGAAGCCGGCGACGGAGGCCTTGGTCTGTAAAAAGAGTTGCTCGGTGCTGAAGCGAATGACTTCGTCCGGATCTTCGATCCCCAAAAGTTGCACACTCAATTGAAAGAGCAAAAAGAAATCTTCGCCCAAATCGACTTTTTTGAGCTGGGCTAAAGTGTATTGGCCAAGTTCCGCTGGATTGAACGATTCGTCCAGCACAACTGTGCGGCGCGTCGACGTGTCGGCTTCAGCAGGTGCGTTCGGCACATCCAGCACTGTGACGAAAGTAAAATCCGACGATCCAATCCGGACTTCGGTGCCGTCAATCAATTGAGCCGAGTCGATCAGTTGTCCGTTGACGTAGGTGCCGTTGCTGCTTTTGCGATCAGCGATCCACCAAGCGTCGTTCTCGAACCAGATCGCAGCGTGGACGCGGGAACATTTCGGATCGCTGAGTGCGACATGGCAGTCCCAATCGCGTCCCAGCAAATTCTCGCGCTGGGGCAAAAGCTCGAACCGAGCGCCGTCGCGAATACCTGAGTTCATCACCAAATAAGCGTTCACGCGGTGCTCAACCTTGCAGCCTAATCGTCACCAAAAATACCCCCGGATTGAAAATCATCATAATGCGAAACCCGAAAGTTTGCTCTGGAAAAGTCGGCCAAACCCCCGGTGGCGGGATATCTTGAAAAAAGTAACCCGTGCGGAGCCGGGAATTGCGAGGAATATCGCCGTTTCAGCCGATACCGCAAGACTGCGGCGATTGCGGGTAACTAATAATCGACCTTGTCCGACCCATTTACAGCGTTTACCATTCAAACGTCGCGAGTCACTCTGCCAAGCGACATCAATCACAAGCACTAGTATCAGGAACTGCCATGCGAACGTCCCTTTCGTTGTCGTGCTGCCATTTGTCCGGAATAGTTTGTGGCTTGCTCGCGGTCAGTTGGAGTTTGACTTGCCAGGCCGATGAACGCCGACCGTCGGTCGTCGACAAATCGACCGCCAAGGAAGTCGCCAAGTTGCTTCAGGAACGGCATCTTTCGCGGCGACCATTGAACGACGAAGCGGCACAGCGAGCTTTCGATTTGTACGTCAAAGCGCTCGATTCCGCGAAAGTCTACTTGACGCAAGCCGACATCGACGAGTTCGCCACGAGCAAGTTGCAAATCGACGACATGTTTATCAAAGGGGACGTGACACTGGCTTTTGCGATCTTCGATCGATTTCTGCAACGAGTCGACGAGCGAGTTGCTATGGCCGTGAAGATGGTTGACGAAGACATCGACTTTAATATCGACGAAGACATCGTCATCGATCCGAAATCGCTTGAGTATCCCAAGTCCGAAGAAGAAGCCATCGACCGATGGCGCAAGCGAATCAAATACAATTTGCTCGTTCTCAAGAGCGAAAAAGACGCCAAAGTCGAGCCAAAAGAACGGCTTAAGAAACGCTTCAAAGCCTTCAAGAATCGCATGCACCAGTTCGACAACGAAGACATCGTCGAAACTTTCGTGACCGCCGTGACCATGGGCTACGATCCGCACACGACGTATTTTTCCAAATCCTCGTATGAAAACTTCGAAATTGAAATGGGGCTGCAGCTCGAAGGCATCGGTGCAACGTTGGCCTCGACCGACGACGGATTGACCGAGATTAAGCGAGTCGTTCCCGGCGGCGCAGCCGACAAAAGCGGCTACCTTAAAGTCGACGACAAAATCGTCGCAGTGGGGCAGGGAATGGAAGGCGAATTGGTCGACGTAACCGACATGAAACTCGACGATGTCGTTCATTTGATCCGAGGTAATGCCGGCACGGTCGTTCGGCTCAACATTTTGCCCGGCGATAGTAACCAGATCAAATCCTTTGCCATTACGCGCGAGAAAATTGAGCTAAAAGACAGCGAAGCCCACGGAATCGTATTCGATGTCGGCAAAAAGGCCGACGGTACCCCGTACCAAATCGGCGTCATTGACTTGCCCAGTTTCTATTCCCCGATGAACGAGTCGGATCGGAATTCAAATGACAAAAGCGCCACGCGAGACATGAAACGGATCTTGGGCGAATTCAAACAACGAAAAATCGACGCGGTGGTGCTCGATTTGACCCTCAACGGCGGCGGCAGTCTCCGCGAGGCGGTCGACACTACCGGCCTGTTCATCGACCGTGGACCCGTCGTTCAAGTCAAAGATTCATTCGGTCAAATCCGAGCGCTCAACGATACTGTTTCGGGGATGGCTTGGGACGGTCCTCTCGTCGTGATGACCAGCAAGTTCAGCGCCAGCGAAATCTTGGCCGGTGCAATTCAAGATTACAAGCGAGGGATCGTCGTCGGCGACTCTTCCACGCATGGCAAAGGAACGGTTCAGAACTTGATCGACCTCAATCAGGAGATCTTCCAAGTGGCCGAGCCGACTGATCGAATCTTTGGCGCATTCAAAGTCACCATGCAGCAGTTCTATCGCCCGCAAGGCGATAGCACCCAAAAACGAGGCGTGTTGGCAGACGTTGTGCTGCCATCGATCACGGACCACATGGACGTCAGCGAATCCGACCTCGACTACGCGATGGACTTTGACAAAGTCCCGTCGGCGCGGTTTTCGCCACTCAACCTAGTGAACAACGACGCACTCGAGAAACTTCGCCAACGCTCTGAGGAACGTCGGCAGGCTTCGGAAGATTTCGTCAAACGACAAAAGGATATTGGCCTTTACATCGATCAAAAGGACAAAAAGACCTTGTCGCTGTCGGAAGAAAAATTCTTCGCCCGCCGCAAAGAGCTGAACGCGGATAAAGAAGATGAAAAGATGATGGAAAAACAGGCCAATCCCGGCGAAATTAAACGGGACTTCTTCATGGAAGAAATCCTCAGCATCACCGTCGATTACATGGAAGCTCTCGCATCCAACGGTGTCGCCGCCAAGTAACCGCCGTGTGGATAGTTGCGACTCAAGTTGTAGGCACTTGTAGCAGGCATTTGTAGCAGGCACACTCCGTGTGCCGTGGCTTGCAGCTCGCGGCACACGGAGTGTGCCTGCTACTTTTTACTCGGCCACGGCGTTAATAAACGCCAACGGTCGTCGACGATGCTAGTTTGTGGAACGGTCGTACGCCGCTAATGCCGTCCCACGGATACACTTCGAAGGGCGGCTCGCGCTCCCCTTCGTCGCGCTCCAGAAAGCCCGGCAGGAAAAACTCTTTGGTCAGCGTCGTCAGTTTCACGCGACCAGTTTGGCCATATTCCACGACTCGGTTGGAGTCTTCGAAGTCGACGACTTGGATGACGGCCCGCGGCTGCGGCGCATAATAAGTGATCTTGTACTTGTCCGCCGCGGTAATCGGTCGGCTGCACGCCAATCCCATGAGCGTGTTGCCATAGGTGGGCGTCATGTAGATACCGCTTTGTTGGGGCGGCCCGCCGAGCAATTCCTCAACGGCGTAGCGCGTCCATTGCGGAGTGAATTCCGTGCCCCCGGAAAAAATTCCGGTGACCCCCAACTGTTGGAGCGACGTGCCGCGGTCTTCCAAGGCCAAACATAAACTGTCGAGGAGTTTGGGCGTGGCAAACAAGCACTTGATGTTGTGCCCTGCGGTCAAGATCGTGATCGCCTGGTCGATGCAATGCCGTTTGTATTCGTCCAGATGCTCCATCCAACCTTTTTTGATTAGCTTGATGACCCAGCGTGGGTCCAAGTCGATGCAGAAACAGATTCCACCGCGAAACTGACTCAAATGTTCGACCGCCAGCCGCAATCGGCGCGGGCCCGAGGGACCCAGCATCAGCCAATTGGCACCGCGCGGGAAAAATCCATCGGGCAACGTCGCGCTAAACAGTTCGTAGTCGATTCGAAAGTCGTCGATCACAACGCGACTTTTCGGAATCCCCGTGGTGCCGCCAGTTTCGAACACAAACGTCGGTCGATTGGCGTAAGCCTTCGGGCGCCATCGCTCGACCGGCCCGCCGCGTAACCATTCGTCTTGGAATTCGGGGAACCTATTCAAGTCGTCGAACCCGCGAATGTCGGTCAGTGGGTCGAAATCAAGCTCGCGCTTCTTGTTCAGCCAAAACGGGCATCCGGTCTCGTCGGAAAAGTGCCAGCGCACGATCTCCACGGTCTGCTGGTCAAGCAATTGTTTGGCTTGTTCGGTCTGTGGGCTGCGGCTGGTTGTCATCGACATGAACTAGCTCGTGAAATATGCATGGCGGAAAAGCCATTAGAGCTTACCTCAAACACCAAATCCATTCCCTCTCCCAGCCTACGATACGGGGTACGGGGTAGGGGCGATTGGGTTTTCCGGCACACCACTAGTTTTTTTCTGACGAGCGATTCTTCGGAATGCACAGAAAGGATTGCAGATAGTTGGCTCGTTCGATATTGCGCCGTGTCGAATCGGGCTGGGCCCCGCGCAGTTTCTGCAAGTGTGATGGCTGAGTATGCACGAACAACTTGTTGATCGTGGGAATGTCGACATCGCCGATCAAGCCCATGTTGATTCCCATCCGAACTTTGGAGAGCAAATGCATCGTCTCTTCGCTGGTGATTTGCTGAGCGTTCTGCAACAAGCCGTACGCGCGGCGGACTTGGTCGAACAAATCGGTATGGCTTTGGCTCAACAAGTACTCGCGGGCCTTGCGTTCGTAATTGATCATGACGGGAACAATGTCACCGACTTGCTTCAACAGTTCGGCTTCGCTTTTGCCCAACGTGATTTGGTTGCTGACCTGGTAAAAATCACCCATGGCTTGCGAGCCCTCGCCGTACAGGCCACGCACGGCCAAACTTATCTTTTGCAAACTGCGGAAAAGTTTTTCGATTTGCTGCGTGATAACCAGCGCCGGCAAGTGCACCATGACGCTGACTCGCATTCCCGTTCCGACGTTGGTTGGGCAAGCCGTCAAGTAGCCGTAGCGCCGATGGAAAGCGTAATTAAGGTGGCCTTCGATCGTGTCGTCGAGCACGTTGGCTTGCTGCCAGGCTGTCTCCAAATCGAAGCCGCTCTTCATGACTTGCAACCGGAGATGATCCTCCTCGTTGATCATCACGCTGAAATTGTCGGTTGGATCGACAGCTACGGCGCGGGCTCCTTCGGCGTCGGCCAATTCGCGGCTAATCATTTGCCGTTCGACCAAAAATTGTCGATCGATCGCCTCCAAGTCGGCCACATTGATAAACGTCGACGCGCCGAATTTCGGGTCGCGACTCAACCGCTCGCGCACGATCGATTCAATGTTGGCCCGGTCGATGTCGGTGCATCGGCGAATAAATGGAAAATCTGCCAAATTGCGCGCCAGTCGAATCCGACTGCTCATTACAATGTCGGATTCAGGGCCACTCCCGCGCAGCCATTCGGGGCAACGATTTGCTAATTCATTAAGCATAATCACGTCTGGTCGCCCCTTTCGCAGTGGCGAATCTTGTCGCGCAATGAGGATGCCAGCTCGTAATTTTCGGCCTCGATCGCGTCGCGCATTTCGCGCCGCAATCGAATTAACTCGGTTTGCTGCTTCTGATCCGTGGGCGTTCGCTTGGGAGTTTTGCCGATATGCTGCGTGCTGCCGTGGACGTTTAACAACAACGGTTCAAGTTCCTCTTCAAACACGCTGTAGTCATGCGGGCAGCCCAATCGCCCGGCTTGGCGAAATTCGTAAAAGGAAATCCCGCACACTGGACAAGTTTTCTTGTCGAGCTTGGCAAGCTCTTCGGCGGTCTGCGTGATATTCAATTGCTGTTTCAATACATTGGCCAAAGTCGGCGCGGAAGCACCGCCACCTTCGCCTGGATGCAAATGCTCCTTGGCGCAGTTGGGACACAGATGCAGCGCGATCACTTCGTCACCGGTGAGGTCGGTGATGTGAAACGTCGCCGGCTTTTCACAATTCTGGCACTTCATCGATGTTTCCGGGCTAACCTCATTTGCCGTGCTCCCGCTGTGGTTGCCATCATCCTATCACAGTCGGCCCGCGCCAGCACAGTTCGCCAGCGATAGGTCGAAAAATTTGCCGTGGTTCGGATCGTTCCCCCAAAAGCTTTAGGTCAACGTAATGATATGTAGGCAGCTTTGTATAGTTCAAGTGAGATTAATCGAGCGGAAAACAATGGCGTTTTCCATTTCGGATGAACTCCACCGTTTTACGCGACGAATTTCGCCGAAAGCAGTCCGACTGAATTCAAGGAATGGACAGCCCAATGCCAGCAGCAATTGGTGTATTTAGCACATCAATTCCGCTCCTCACTATTGAGTTTTCTCAGCATTGACGATAACAATCCTGCGCGGCTAGAATTCGCCACTTATACAGGTAAATTTGGCTACCACTTCCTGGGTAGCCACTCTTTAGACGATCTTCCTTGACTTTCGCGACGCCCGTCTCTGACCGTTATTTGCTGTGTGGGACTTTGCAAAGACTGGCGATGCAGCCGTTTTTTTGACGCGGCGCTTTTGCGGGCAACTTTCACCTGGAGATCAACATGTCGTTTGTGTCGCGATATTTTTCCATAACCCCACGGACTTTTGGGTGGGATGCATTGGCAATGGAAGCGTTAGAAGACCGCTGTCTGTTGTCGGCCAACATAAGACTAGATCCAGACACGGGCGTGGTTTCAATTATTGGTTCGCCTCTCAGTGACCAAGTTTCCGTCGACATTGTCGCGTCGACAACGGTTCGCGTCACGCTGAATACGACGGAGATCGAACAGTTTCCACAAGCCCAAGTGACGCGAGTTGATTTCTTGGGGCGGGCTGGTGATGACTTGTTTTTCAATCGAACCAGCATACCGTCTCACGCTTTCGGTGAAGAAGGGAACGACAAGCTGACCGGCGGCTATTCGATCAATGTTTTGTCAGGTGGCGCGGGCAATGATTCCCTCGTCGGGCGAAATGCTGCGGATCTCGTTTATGGCGGCGTTGGCGATGATCAGATATTCGGCGGGCCGGGAGTAGATCGGCTGTATGGCGACGACGGAGATGATGTCATCAACGGCCAAGAAGGTGGCGATTTTCTGTATGGGCTTTCCGGGAACGACACCCTCCACGGCGAAGCGGGCAACGACGTTATCTACGGCGGTAATAACAACGACGTGCTGTTCGGCGGCGTAGGTGACGACAAAGTCTACGGCGATTATGGCGACGATCAACTCTTTGGCGGAGACGGCGACGACGTTTTGGAAGGATTCCTTGGTGCGGATATTCTGCGCGGCGAAGATGGCAACGACATTTTGCGCGGGCAAGACGACCCCGACATTATTTCCGGAGACAAGGGCGATGATCAGCTCTTTGGCGGAGATGGCGACGATGAACTTTTCGGATGGGCAGGCAACGATGCGATCTACGGCGGTGCGGGTGCGGATTTTATTCGCGGGGGCGCTGGAAACGATTCGTTGTCCGGTGACGACGGAAACGATCGGCTCTACGGAGAATCCGACATCGATCGACTGTTTGGCGGAAACGGGGACGACCGCATCTTCGGCGGCGGAGTTTCGGTTCCCGATACGCTGTATGGAAACGCTGGCCGCGATCGATTTCTGTTCGAAGGATCCGACGTTATTGCTGACTTAAACGGCGACGACGCCAAACTGATCTTCAGCCCGGGAAACTCCAATTGGACGGCCGCTGAAGTCGAAATCTTCGACCAAGGCTTTCAAGTGCTTTATGAGCTGACCCGAAACAACCTGCTTCTGCGTGATACACTCGATCCGACAGGGATCAAGTTCGTGAAATACACTTCGATTGCGGGCGGATCGCTGTCGATCAACAGCCTCAATACGCGAACGACTTCGGCTGGTTCTACTTATTCGCGGACGATTCAAGTCGCCGATTGGAACGAATACGATCCGCGTTTTAACCAAATGCTCATCAACACAGTGGTCCATGAAGTTGGTCATAATTGGGACTCGATCCTGGAATCGGGAACGGCCGCACCCGGCACCCAGGGACTTTGGACACAGTTCCTCAGCCGCAGCGGCTGGACGCAAACGCAGCCGGCGAACTTGGCGCTGTACAACCGGTCCGCCGATGGTAAGTGGTGGTACTTGAAGACAGCCGAATTCGCGCGGGACTATGGTCGCTTCAATCCGTATGAGGATTGGAGTTCCGTTTGGGAGCGAAACTCTTTCCCATCAATCCAACCGGCGGGAGCGAATTTAAACGCGAAATTGACAACGATTCGCGCGTTGTTCCTCAATCTGGCCAGTCGTTCCTAAACCATCGCGGCTGTTTTATGTCTTGCCGGGTCGCAGATCCGTTTTTTAGTTACCTCGCGTTCCGAGTTTTGAGCCCCAAAAAAGAGTTCGTTCTTTGGGTTTTCGTGATTGACTTGGCCAACCGGCAGACTGATAATATCGCTCGCGGCCAGGAGTTTGTTGCGTCAGTGGTGGATGAGTTCCATACGCATGACGACACACATGATCTGGTAGACGATTTTCTGTTTATGCGTTAGGGGATTTTGAAGTGACAAACATTTATGTGGGCAACCTTTCTTTCTCGGCAACCGACCAAGATATTCGCCAAGCGTTCGAGGCGTTCGGCCAAGTCAGCCAAGTGAATATCGTCATTGACCGAGAGACCGGTCGATCGCGCGGGTTCGCCTTTGTGGAGATGGCCAATGCGGCTCAAGCCCAAGAAGCGATTGAAAAGCTGAACGAAACTGACATCGGCGGTCGTAACGTCGTAGTGAACGAAGCTCGTCCGAAGACCGAACGTAGCGGCGGCGGTGGAAGTCGTGGCGGTGGCGGCGGAGGCTATGGCGGGGGCGGAGGAGGAGGCGGCTATGGTGGTGGCGGTGGAGGAGGAGGCTATGGCGGAGGAGGTGGTCGTGGCGGCCGTGGTGGCGGAGATCGTGGCGGGGGCCGCGGCGGAGATCGTGGAGATCGCGGTGGTGGTAATCGATCTTATTAGTCTGAACAATTGTTCCGCAATAAACCAAAACAAAAACCCGGCGACATCATCGCCGGGTTTTTTATTGACTTCGTGTTCCTATTTTTCGCTACTCCACCTGAGTGCTGCGGAAAAGCTGCGAAGTAAGCCGGACGCCCCGACTCAGGATTTTCGAGCAGCTACTTTGTTTCCAAGTCCTAAAACCCGCGTTCGGTAGTTCCGTCGCGCAAGCCTCCATTCCCATAATACAGTTGCCAACCGATGTCGCGCGGAACCGTATGCACGGACGCATCCGCCATTGCAAAGTTCACCCCCGCCTTATGCACCGAGGAAAACGATTCCGGGTCGGCCAATCGACCATTGCCCAATAATTGCAAAAAGTTTTTTTCGCCGTCTGGTTCTCGGATGTCAGGATGTTGCCTGGTGCCCCAAGGAAAATTAGACGACGCCAAGATTCCGATCCCGCCCCACGCCCACGCCCGCGTCATGGCGCGTTTTCCCGGCTCAATATCCTTGTCATTAAAATGGATTATTTCACCTGCGTCGCTCAGTCGAGCGATCCCGCCAACATCACCCAGACTTTCGCCGAACATAAATGTTCTTGAAGATCCATCCAAATTGGCAACCATTTCCAATGTCGTCACGATGCGACCCGTCATTGCGCCGGCCCATTTCGCCAGAGGTGATGGCACATTAATGCACGACGTCGTTCCCGCCACCGCAACGTAGTTGGTCTTGGCTAATTCCATCTTCTCAAAGACTACATACAGCACATCGTCCAACGGTGTTCCATATTGGCTCGTCCCATCGTAATACGGCATCGTGATGGCAATGCTGGGCAACTCACTCTCCGCGTTCAACTCATCCGCCGGACAATTGAAATTCGGAATCGCTTTCGTAACAACTCCCGATGGTTCCATATTTTCGTCGTACAGATCCTGAATGTAGGAATCGACCGGGTAATTCACGCCAGCTCCTGTACCGTAGCGAAACTGGCTGTTGAAGACTCGCTTGGGCGGCTCGGACGCATCTACGATTTGGCGCAAGTCCTTTTTCAGGTCGGGCAATCGGCCGTCGACGGAATCGTAGATGTTGACCGGGTGAGTTCTTTCGTCGTCCTCTGGCTCCAAGAATGGCAGAATCAAGAACAGCGCGCTCAGATTTTGGCATTCGTCTCGACTTAATCCCGGAGTCGCTTGAGCCGCAACTAAACCTTTTGGCGGTTTTTCATAATTCAGCGTTCCGGGCGGCAATCGCATGAACGCATCATGAAAATCGTGTGCCGCAATGGCGATAGTCCTCAAGCGATTTTTGCAATCTACAATTCGCGCCGACTCACGCGTCGTTTGCAGCGTCGGCAGCACCAGCGCCACCACAATTCCTCCCAATGACAAACACGCCAACAAGTCGATCATCGCAAAACCAATTTTACTTTTGAGTCGCGTCATGATAGGTCCTTTGCCAATAGAATTCGCAAGGCAAAATGGTCGCTTGGATTATACAGCCACCGAGACCTCGTCGCGCACACACTAGCTCGACGCGCCAGTTTTAAAGTTGCGCCTTCTTTAGTAACCCGACGCGTTAGCGAGGGATTCGGGAGAATCTTGCTTTTGCTTTGCTTCCCTCGCTGACGCTTTAGGTTACAAATCCGGCGAAATACGACGCTAGCGCAACTTCAAAACGCATTAATAAGAGTTCTTTCCTCTGGTCGTTGCCATCAAGAGAAAAAAATCGCTCGCGCGTCGGGCTAATGTTACTGGTAGCGCTGCGACCACTACATGAACATGGTCCTTGCGGCAATTAACAGCGTGCAAGTGCCCATGGCGAATCCGGCAATGGAGGTTCGTTGGGTCCGGTGCGCGCGTTCCCAAAGCTCGCCATCAACGATTCCTCCGAATTGACAAACTATTGTGGCTCGCCGAGGTCGTAAGCGTTGGTCGCGGTGACGTGAACACGATAACTGCCAATGTTATTTTGCCAATGCTCGTTGTCGTTGATAACAAAACAAAGCCTTCCGGACCCAAGCTCCTTCGTTTCAATGTGTTTGCCCACGAGCCATCGCTCACCGGTTGGTCCGACGCGGCCAAGGACCGCTCCCCAGCGAAAGCCCTCTTGAAGCTTGCGTTTCCCCGACAGTGGCTCCTTGATCCCGTCCGGGTCGCTGGCCCAACCGTCTTCATCAAACGAAAGTCGGACGAATCCCTCACCGTCGGCGCGCAGCGCAGAACTCTCGTCCACCGCAATGCCCGTATCGAGAAATCCAACGTAAGTGCAGTGATGAAGTGCCTGAAGTTCAAAGGTCTTTGTGATTGTCGATTGTTGAATGGCCAACCGGCGGATCGAGGATGAGGCAATGGACGAGATTTTACCGTTTTCGCCGACAAGTTTAATTTCCGCTGTTTGCAACTTGCCGCGAAATACCTCGCCACCAGCCAGTCTCATTAAATCGAGCGACCGGTCGCTGCCATCCGCATATCCCGGCATGATGCGACGAAATAGTCGATAGCGGTAGTCTGGCTCGTGCGCGTCCGTGTCTTGAAAGCTCCTGAGTAGCGGCGTCATCACGGGCAAGCCAATGTCGCACAATTCAGCGATTGCCGCTTCACAAGATTTTAGGTCGGTGCCCGCCAACGTCTCCAAATCGACCGCGATTCGTTCAGCTTCCTTCGCCGACGCTGGTTCCGCGGAATTGAATGTGAGCAAGTCGCTCGTTGCGACTTGACGATTCTCAGTCCCGATTGAAAAACTCAATACTTCGGAAACGAGTTGGCCGACCAACTGCTCACCGTCCCTCGTAGTGATCCAAGCCTTGAGCGGCTGGACTTTGTCGTCGGAAAGGATATCTCGAGCAGCGGTACGCATGTATTCGGTTGCGACCGTGTC
>JANMEB010000042.1:0-6964 GCA_031376585.1 Planctomycetota bacterium
ATTTGCTCGCTGACGTCAAACGTCCCGTTGGCATTGAAATCAATCCACGCATCCAATTTGCCAGAACCGGAAGCATTGACAATCACCGCACCGCGAAATTCAGCAACCAGATTGGTTGGCAACACCACGCCGTCTTCATCATCCGGCGTTCCCGTCAAGTCATCGCGGTCTGCCATTGCCGAAGCCTGACCATTGGGCTCGGGATCCAAGAAAGAACCAAGTTTCAAATTCGAACCCAAACGATGCTTCGCGCCGGTCCCGCCATTGGTCCCGTAGGAATTTGGTGCATCGCCGTAATCGAACACATCCAATCGCTCGATGCTTGTAAACAAAATCGGTTGGTGCGGTGGGTCAAACGTGAAGATTCCATTGCCAGGACTGGTGACGAACAACTGCGGGTTGGAAACTCCAACCAAATCGACTCGCAACAAGTCACCTGGGAGCACCGATGGTAGGTTGCCATTGATGAACAACGTATTGGTCGTTAACGGTTTGACGGTAAACCGGTCGATGGCCGTGCCGCCGGTGAGAACTTCGAGATTGGAAAATGTGAATGTTCGCGAGTTGAAAACGTAAGTTCCAACCACGCCGGTATAAAACCACTGGGCAGGGCCATTGATTCCCTTCAGTTCGTCAAATGCGCCGACACTACTGCCAATCAACTCGTCGATATCCCTAAAACCGCCTGTAATCGGGGTTGTATTCCCGTCAAAACCATTGGCACCTCCGCCGCTACCCAAACCCGTCAGGGTGGTTTGCACCGATCCCAGCAGTCCAAAATTCAGCACGTCTATCCCAGCGTTTCCGTCAACGATACCTGCCAAGCCACCCAAGGGCAGAAAAACAAAATTGTCGGTCGTACTTCCGCCATTAATGTTTTCGACATTCAAGAACTCCACAGCGCTAGGACTCAACTGGCCACTGTTCGCTCCGTTGATAACCCACACATTGGGAGTGTTGGGACCGTTGATCAAGTCGCTACCGCCCTGGCCGTCAAAAGTTAACTGCCCGGGAAGCGGATTCAAACCAGCGATCGTCAGAATGTCGCTCGCGCCGCCCGATGTAATGTTGACAGCCGACAACCCTGCGGCAGTCAAGCTGTTCACGAGAATCACATCGACCGCCCCAGCTCCCTCTCCAAATCCGGCGTCGACATTCACTGTGGTGACGTTAAAGAAAAGCAGGGGAACCAAAGAAATTCCGCTGGTCGATCCAGCGATCCGACTTTGTCCAGCTAATGGGCTATCCATGGTCAAAGCGTCTGCTCCCCCCGGAGATACAAACGTAACCGTCCCAATGTTCTGCAAAGTCACTGACCCTGCCGTTTCGAAATCTCCAAATACGATCGAAGTGCTGGCGAAAGTCACGGTCCCACCAAAGCTGAAGACCATATCGACGCCATTTGGAGCAGTTCCCGCCGGCGCGTAAGTCGCTGAGGCCGCGCCCGATCCGTTGACGATCAACGTGTCCGTACCGAGCATGCCATCAATCTGCACGCCGACACCAAGGTCACCGTTAATGATGATTTGATCATTGGAGTCGCCAGCGTAAACCAATATCGTTCTGGTCAGCGGGATCGAATAGCTAAAGGTCGTGTCGGCTTCACCCGGTACGGTAATTGCCGTCGTATATGCCGCATCCGCAAACGCTTGAATTGTGACGTCGGCGTTCGCTCCGTTTCGAGTAATCGTGATAATGTCGTGAGCACCCGTGCCGGAAACAAACGTGAAATTGGGATTCGCTCCCACATTTCCGTCAAAACGCAACTGATCAAATGTCGTGACTTGTCCCGCGCGTGCCGCCAGATCGTTGTAGTTCACTGGATTCGGCGGCGCTACCGGCGAATTGCCGTCGCCCCGGATCATGGGAAATCGAGTGAACATCGATGAAGTCGTATTGTTGGTATTCCGATACGACATGATCTCGGCTTGATGAAATAGATTGATCGAAGTCGTGGGAGTGGCATTGGTGATCGCATGACGAAGTCCGAACAGGTGCCCCGCTTCGTGTGAAATGTTATTCAGCGTATTGTTGGATAAGCCGCCACTGCTGTACACGACAGCCACATCATCATGGTTGTTTGCCGCAGTACTTAGATCGACCATTTCACCCAAAATGGTACCTTCCGGCGAGAGACCACCTCCACCCGTATAGGTTTGCTGGGTGGCGCCGCCTGGATCGACGATAAAAGTTCCGACGAACACATAGGCGTCTCGGAATGCGGCATTCCCGGCGCGCAGCGTGTTGATCACATCCGCCATCGAACTTGCACCCGCCACATTGCGACCGTCGGACGTCATTTGAGCCGACGCCGTCAACTCGACTACAGTCAAATCTAACGGCAAGTATGCTCGTTGGATGACCGCCAGCATTTGCGCTCGCTCGTTTGCGGTGAACACTTGGGCAACAATATCCAATTGTTTCCCGGCCGCGAAATTGTCGGCACTGTCGACCAGAGTCGTTCCCAAGATTCGATTGGCGGGAACTGCGTCGTTAGCAACATCTCGAAAAGCGCCTTGAGTCGTTGTCAATGTGCCTGCCGGAAAATTGTCGCCGTAATCGACGAACAAAAATGCGGCGAGCAAAACGCGATCTTCCAACGACTCGAAATGCAACGAGCGCTGGTCAGTCATGGGCGCAGAAATTCCTGATTGGGGCAGCCAACCACCAATCAACGAACTCTTTTGTTTTTTTTGATTTGACGACCGACGATTGATTTTGCGGGTATTCAAGTTGTAACTCCCTGAAAAAGGTCGGGGCGAGAATCGACAAGCGAAACGCTTTTTCGCTGAGTGGGGCCGAACCAAACTAGCCGAACACTCCTCAAGAAGTGCAAATCGGCAAGCTGGGTAAAATGTAATGCCGCCAATATTGGCAAGTCAATCAGCCAGACGAGAGAAAAGCTGGATATTCGCGAGTACTCAAAATTCAAAAGAAGATTTTGGGTTAACCAAATACGAGCAAGGCTGAAAAATGCGATAGAAATTGCTGGCCGAGTTTCGCTACGTTCTTAGCTGCAATCAGAAATCGAGAATTTCCGTGCCGCGAGAGTTGAAGCTAGTTGCCGATATCTCGGTAAAAGTTATCGACCGCCGACATTTCAACACGTGGGGCAGTGAAAGGGTAGCCAGAAAGCACACGTGCGGATTGCAGAACTCTGTCGACAACATCGTCAACTGCTAAGCGGTCCGTTGCAAAATACTCTTGAAGCTCGGTCCAGTCGATTGGATTAGCAGCATGAACTTCGATCACTTGATTGACAACGAGCGATGCCGACGCGGTGTGACACAGCAATACCGAAGAGCCTTCGATTTGGCTTATCGACGCAAGGTTATTTGTTTGATCGCTGCCATCTCGTCGATGAATGAACGACGAGAATTGAGCCACTGTCGGCGAATGCACTAGTTGAGAATGTGTTGATTCGACAAGTATCGTTTCGACAGATTCAACCAACGCAGAAGGGCCAAGCGGGCTGGCCGAAGCAATGATCGTCGTCACGGTTTCAAAGCCCGCCGCCGATGACGAATTGACGCCGCTAATGATTTGGCTTGTCCCACTAGATGATGTACTCACTGCGAAGCCGTCGGGAACTTCAAATACAACAGTGTCGTTGCCGGTTGACGCGGTCGCCTCAATCGTCTCCCAGCCGAATGCTTTAATGACATCGTTCAACGAGCCGTAGCCAGACTTGAGAACGACGCGATCATCGCCCATTGTGTCCGAGATCATTGCGTGGTCGCTGCCACCTCGCGCGGCGAAAGCTGTCACTTGCTCGAATCGATCCGCAACGATTACGCGGCCGTTGGACCGCAGGACCGCCAAACCATCGCGGACTTCCAAGACATCGTCGCCCTTGGAGTCATTGAGAAACGCTTGATCATTTCCCGATCGCGATACGACTCGCGTCCGTTCAAAATCGCCGAATAAGTGATCGAAGCCTTCTCCCTCCAAGCGAACCCATCCGTCTGCATTGGTCAAAACGTCGTCGCCGTTTGAATCGATCGCGATTGCCAAGTCGACTCCGCCACGGCCCACTGCCGTCATGTGTTCAAAATTCTGGGCATCAATAGTGAGCTGCGAATTCGTCATCCGCAAGCGTCCGACGTCCATGCGGAACCAGTCGTCGGCTTGGCTGCCATCGACGTGTATTTTGTCTTGGCCACCTTCGCCAACGATTTCGATTCGGTTCACGCTCGCACCGGCATAGTGGTACGTGACATCATTTACCGTGACGTCGACGCTATCGCCGACGGACAAGCGAACGCTGTCGGCTTGAGCGGTTCCGTCGATGTTGAGCAGTCCGCCATTCAGCGAAACCAAATTCGTTACGCGAACATCAAGTTGGTTGGTTGACCCGGCCACTCGGACAAAAAACGACTCGCCTGCTTGAACCGCGCGATCTAGTCGCAGATTGTTTCCGGTTGTGGAGGCCGTCGCCACGAGCTGCATTTTATCGTTGTAAAGCTCCAACTTGGAGACGCCCGCATTATTCAGCCCTTCAATTGTCAATGCACCCGCACGTGCGGCGCTGAGCTGGTACCATTGCTCGCCTTGAACCAATAGATTTTCGATGACTCGTTGACCGACCGTCCCCCATTGGGTCGCCGCAACCGACTTGCTCAATTGCAAAGCGGCATCGTAGTGGCCAATCGAATCCGACGTCCCAAGCGATAGAACGTATTTCTGGCCTGCTTGTACTGAAAAGGTGACTTGGCGCCCTGCGAATTGCTGCGTCACACCGTTCACGCCGAGAACCGAACTTAGATCATGAGTTGAATTGAGAGTAAGCGTTACAGTTCCGCTGACAGCCGCTGTAAAAGCAAATTGGTCGACGTCGGTCACCTTGCCAATCGTGCCCCGCAACGTGAGTTGATTCGAAAGCAAACCAAGTTGAGTCGCGCTGGCGGCGGAATCCGAGTGATCGTCGCGCACAATCGCGTCGATCGCCGCTCCAACGTTGATTCTGCTGTAAAAACTGCTTGTCGCAGAGTCATAAAGCCGGTCAGCCGTCGCACGAAAGTGGCTGTACAGCGCGTCTTGATTGATGCTTTGATAGCCCATGAACGTCATGGCCTCACGCAACAGTGCGCTCGCACCGGCGACATAAGGCGAAGCCATGCTGGTTCCCGTTCCCGTCATGAAGCCATTGGTTTGCATTCCGGCGTAAATATGATTCGGAACAGTGCTGATGACGCCACGACCAGGGGCGACTAAGACTTGATCTGCTCGCTGGCTAAAGTCACTGAGACTTCCGTTTGCATCGTGACTGGCGACGGCGACGATGTTGGGACTGATCGCCGGATACGTCAACCCCTTGGCGTTGAATGACTTGAAGGCATTGCCCGCCGCGACGCTTATGAAAATCCCATCTGCTTCGAGCTGTGCGAACTCGTCTTCGAGAGTGGCCAGCGCTGGCAGCGAAATTAAATTAGTGCGGGTACCAACCGACAAGTTGATCGTAGTGATCGGATTGGCAAAGTCGCCTTTATGTTGGTGAACCCACTGAAGCGCTTGTTCGACCCATTTGAAATCGCTCACTCCGTTGTCGTTGAAGACGCGCAGCGCCACGAGGTCGACACCAGATGCGACGCCATAACGAGTCGCGTCGGTGTTGCCGACGATCCCGGCGACGTGTGTTCCGTGAAACCCGAATGGGCCATCGTCATAAGGATTCGCATCATTCTCTGCAAAGTCCCAGCCGCCGACTACTTTGTGGCCTGCACCAAAGCCGCCTCCGAGCGCAACATGGTCCCAAGCGATTCCCGTGTCGATCACCGCCACGGTTTGACCGCTGCCGGTGAAGCCATATTGCTGGCGAATGTTGGCGACCTGTTGAAATTGAGCGTCGTCGCCCATGGTGACGATTTGGTCGGTACCGGGAATCGATGTGACCGCGGCGCCTAGGGCAACTTCGGTTAGCGCATTGGCGGACATCGCCAACCGAGGTTCTAGTGTTTCGAATTTAGACGCGCGCAGGGGAATGCGATTGTCATCAGGACGCGACATGAATGTATTCGTGCGGGCGACGAACCAAGGGTGAATCAAGAGCTCAAAACCGGGCGTCATCAATGACAGAAAAACGCCAAGGTCCCTTGGTCGCAGCGAGTCTGCGTCGCTTGCCAAACGATTCACAAGTTGCGTGTCCTACACCGTCAAACGAAAGGTGCAGACATGGCAATTGTTCGTCGCGGCAATTCGGTTGGACTTCCTACGCTATCACTCTGAAACAAGTTCGCGATTCGACAGAATGCCAGCGGATCGAATCCAATCCAAACCGATGCGGCGCCATTTCAGCCGAAAAAACAATAAGTCAAACCATGTGCGATCCACGGTTTATTGCGCTAAATTCTCAGCAAACGAGCTTAAATCCTCGTTAGCGATGGCTCATCGCAACGACGTTGCAAAAACGCAACAGTCGACAACTAGAAAATGGTGAATTTGCAAACTCTGCGACAACGCGGAAATTTGTGTCGTCGATCGGTTGATCTCATCGATGACCGGCTATTGCGCGACGATAAATGGTAGCAGGCACACTCCGTGTGCCGTGGCCAGAATCGGACGGCACAAGGAATGTGCCTACTACTTTATTTAATGGAGCCGATCGTGAAGCGTCCTTCGATGTTGAAGCGCCTCTATCTGAAACACTTCGCCAAGCCTGCCAGCGAGCGCGTTTTGTTTTCCGCCATCGCCAGCCAAAGCGTGCGCCAAATCGTCGAAATCGGAATCGGCGATTGTTCGCGAGCGCAGCGATTGCTGCGGCTTGCGGTTCAATGCCACGGCGGGCCGATCACGTATTGCGGTGTCGACTTGTTTGAAGCGGCTCCCAAAGGCCGACCGATTCTCAAATACAAAGATGCTTATTGCAAGCTCAACGTGGCAAACTGCAAGACAAAACTTGTGCCGGGCGAGCCGACAGCCGCACTCGCATCGTTCATCTGGACGCGGTGACGCGCCGCGACGCGGC
>JANMEB010000053.1:0-19639 GCA_031376585.1 Planctomycetota bacterium
CCGATAGCGACGGATCGATTAGCGCTGATGAACAAGCCAAGATGAAATCTGGCCCGAAAGGGGCGGATGCCGATTCCGACGGACGGCTTTCGCGGGACGAGCTGACTTCATATTACGGCGGTGGATATAAAAAACCCACGACCAATGAACCTGCCCCAGAAGCGTCCGCCACGCCCATAACTGTTCAAGCGAATAACGAAAATACTTCCCGCCCGCAGCGCAGAAGCAGTCGTCGACGTACATCGGAATCAAGCGGTAGCCCCTCTCAAGTCGATGGCCAGAAACCGATGCCAATGCACGAGTTCACGACCGAATGGACTGAAGCAAAGCTAACCGAGTTTCGCGAGATGGACGCTAATCACGACGGTGTCATCAGCGTCGAAGAGTTTCGTGAACGAAAATAGGCGTTGAATCTCAATGAGCCCATGGCTTTTGTGCCCAGAGTCAAGTTCGCTCCGCTTGGATTCGATTTCCGCATTGCGGCGCTTTGCGGTAAGATATCGAAGCAGATTTTCGGCCACGCTTTTGATCGCGAATCGCCATGGACGACAGCTCACAGAACCGGGAATGGGTAAGTCTCGTTTTGCGGCGGGCCGATCAGCCTACCGTGATTTTGATCTTGTGCGTCTCGTGGCTGCTCATCGGATGGTTTGTGGCTCGATTGGGGCGGACCAAACAAGGCATCATCGACATAGACAACCGAGAACCACGACACGCCCAATTGCAGGTTGATCTAAATGCGGCACCCTGGCCCGAATTCGCAAGCTTGCCAGGAGTCGGCGAAGTCCTAAGCCGGTTGATCGTCGATTTTCGCCAAGCGCACGGCGAGTTTCACGCGATCGAAGATATCAAACAAGTCCCTGGCATCGGCGAAATTCGCTTTTCTCAGCTTCGCCCCTATCTCGTCATTTCCAATAATGCCAGCCAATGACGTTGCTACCTCGCGATTCAACGCGGCGGACGACACTCGTCTATAATCTTGGCACATGACGTGGTTGCCAGCGAGTAAGTCCCGATCACTGTGGTCCGGACACGATTTACGATTGCCTACTTGGCTGAATCTTGATGTTTGATTTACAAGCTCCTTTTGAGCCGGCTGGTGATCAGCCCCAAGCCATCGCGGCGCTCGTTCGAGGTCTGCGCGAATCGAAAAAACACCAAGTCCTGATGGGTGTCACGGGCTCTGGCAAGACTTTTACGATGGCCAACGTGATTCAGCAAATTCAAAAACCGACGCTGGTCATGTCGCACAACAAGACCTTGGCCGCCCAGCTTTACTCAGAGTTCAAAGGTTTTTTCCCGAACAATGCCGTTCACTATTTCGTTAGCTATTACGACTATTATCAGCCGGAAGCCTACATTCCGCAGCGCGATATCTATATCGAAAAAGACGCTTCGATCAATCAGGAGATCGAGCGGTTGCGATTAGCGTCGACTAGTTCTCTGGTGAGCCGGCCCGACGTCATCATCGTCGCCAGTGTTTCCTGCATTTATGGCTTGGGATCGCCGGCCGACTACAAACGGATGATGGTCTCGCTACATCGTGGTCAACGCATGAGCCGCGAAGCCATCTTGCAGGGCTTGATCAGCATTCAATACGAGCGGAACGATATCGGATTTGAACGTTCCAAAATCCGCGTGCGCGGCGACTGCGTTGAAGTTTGGCCGTCCTACGAGGAATATGCTTTTCGCATCGAGCTATTCGGGGACGAAATCGACCAGCTTTCATTTATTAATCCGGTATCCGGCGAAGTTATCTCGACGCACGATCATTTGTACGTGTACCCCGCGAAACACTTTGTGACGTCCGGAGAACGGATCGCGGCGGCGGTCGAGTTCATTCAAAAAGAGCTGGCCGAGCGGCTGGAGCAATTTCGAATCGACGGCAAGCTACTAGAGGCGCAGCGATTGTCGGCTCGCACACGCTTTGATGTGGAAATGCTGCAACACGTCGGGCATTGCCCCGGCATCGAAAATTACAGCCGCCCCTTGTCGGGTCGCAAAGCCGGCGAAACGCCCGAGACGTTGTACGATTATTTTCCTCGCGACTTTCTGCTGATCGTCGATGAATCCCATGCCACGGTGCCGCAAATCCGCGCGATGTACGCCGGGGACCGCAACCGCAAAACGACGTTGGTCGAACACGGATTCCGATTGCCGAGCGCGCTGGACAATCGCCCGCTCATGTTTGATGAATGGGAGGGAAAAACCAACCAAATCGTCTACGTCAGCGCGACGCCAGGAGTTTTCGAACTGGAAAAAACGCACGGCGAAATCGTCGAACAAGTAATTCGGCCAACCGGCTTGCTCGATCCCCAAATTGAAGTCGTGTCGGCCCGCGGCCAAGTCGGCCATTTACTCGAACAGATTCGTATCCGCCGCGACCGTGGCGAACGAGTCTTGGTCACAGCGCTGACCAAGCGCCTCGCCGAAGATTTGGCGGCCTACATCAGCGAAAATGGCGTTGCGTGCAAGTGGCTGCACAGCGAACTCGACGCTTTCGAACGGGTCGAACTGCTGCAAGACTTGCGCGCGGGAAAATACGATGCGCTGGTCGGCGTCAATCTGCTGCGCGAAGGTTTGGACCTGCCGGAAGTCTCGCTGGTCGCCATCCTCGACGCAGATAAAGAAGGTTTCTTACGCAGCGAAACGTCGTTGATTCAAACGATCGGCCGCTCGGCCCGAAACGTCAACGCGACCGTCATTCTCTACGCCGACAAGATGACCGCCGCCATGAACGTCGCGATCGAAGAGACCCAACGAAGACGGCAACGCCAACAGCAACACAACGAGCAACACGGAATCACGCCCCAATCCATTCGCAAGAATATTCAGGCCAGTATCGCACAGGGTTTGTCCGCGCATCGCCAAGCCACCGAAACGGTGCAGCAAGGTCAGGAGGTCGTCACCGAGGAATATTTGGAGGAATTGCAAACCGAGATGCTTCAAGCCGCGACGGATTTGGACTTTGAGCGCGCGGCTGCCTTGCGCGATCGAATCCGGCAACTTGAACAGAGCGTTGGACAACCGATTCCTGCCGGCGGCTCCGCCGAAAAACGCTCCGGCCGAATGGCAGGCCGAAAACCATCGGCAAAATCCAAACGACGCTAGGCGCTCGCCTGAAAAAGGGGTCAGGACTCTTTGCTGGCGTCGGGGATGTGCTATATTCCTTGAATGCCAAGACCCCACGCGCCGATGAAGAGGGCGGACTGTATCACTCCCTTAAAAACGGCAACTTGCGAGCGACCATCTTCCATAAAGATGGCGACTACGTTGCTTTCGAAAAAATTCTCTTTGAGGGACTGCAGCGTTACCGTATAGAATTGTTGAGCTAACAGTTAATGCGCTACCACGCTCACTATCGTACCGGTGGACTTGGCCATGTTTACCAACAGCCCTACACGAATTTTCCGACCAGACCGACATTCAGTTTTTCGTTGCCTGTCGCAATGGATTGAGCGGGTCAATGAAGCAACTGGGGACAAAGAGCTTGAGTCTGTTCGGCGGTGCGCCCATTGCGGTCAGCCGTTGGGGGACGATCGTCGGGTAGAATCCATCACCAGGCGACTCCGATTCGAATAGACGCTACGTCCGAGGGGTCGCCCAATACACGAATGATAGTCGCAGAATCATAACAAAGAGTCCTGACCCCTTTTTTTTCTATGTCGAACGACGCCATTATCGTCATTCCAGCGCGGCTCTCGTCGACGCGATTGCCGGGCAAGATGCTATTGACGGAGACCGGTAAACCGTTGATCCAACACACGGTTGAGGCGGCCACGCGGGCCACGTTGGCCGATCACGTCGTCGTCGGTTCCGAAGACCCGCAGATTGTCAGCGCCGTCCAAGCGTTCGGCGGTAAGGCCATTCAGACGGGCCGTCATGCGACCGGGACGGATCGAGTCGCCGAAGTGGCCCGGCATTTCCCCAGCGCGACGATCATCGTCAACGTGCAAGGTGACGAGCCGGAGATTTCTCCATCCGCGATTGATCTGGCGATTGGATTGTTGCTGGAGCATTCGTCGGCCGTCATGTCAACCTTGGCCACCCCAATCCGCGAACAGTCGCGATTGGACGATCCGGCTTGCGTCAAAGTCGTTTTCGATCGCGCTGGCCGCGCGTTGTGGTTCAGCCGCAGCGCCATTCCTTACGTCCGCGACCGATCGCACAACTGGCTACATCACGAGCCGCCGGTATTTCATCAGCACTTGGGCCTTTACGCATACCGTGCAGACTTCCTGCAACAAATTCCCGGCTTGCCGCCGGCTGATTTGGAGCAAGTGGAGAGCTTGGAACAACTGCGCGTCCTGACTGCGGGGCACACGATCCAAGTCGGCGTCGTATCCGCAGCACACAAAGGAATCGACACGCGGGAAGACTACCAAGCGTTCGTGAGGCGATTCAACGGTTGAGGTCCAGATTACTTCTGCGACGGTCGATGGTCGATCGCACGCAGAATCCGATCGAAGACTTCGTCCTGGGAGCCAGCCCCATCGATCGTGGAAAGCCGTCGGGTGGATTGATAGTAATCCAAAACTGGCTTCGTTTCGTTGCGATAAGTTTCGAGCCGTTTAGGTACCGCTTCGGGGCGATCATCGGCGCGGGGGGGCTTGGACATTTCGCGATAACGACCCAGCAAACGCCGAATTAGCTCGTCTTCAGGGACGCGGAGTTCCAGCGCCGCCGCCAGTCGACGATTCGATTGGGCAAACAACTCATCCAACGCTTGGGCTTGTCGAACCGTACGAGGAAAACCGTCCAAGAGGCAGCCGCGACGACAATCGGTTTGCGACAATCGCTCTTCGACAATGCCAATCATGAGATCGTCGCCGACCAATTGGCTTGCCGCCATGATGGGCCCGGCCTTCTTCCCCAGTTCGGTTCCTTGCTTAACCGCTTCGCGCAGCATGTCGCCAGTGGAGAGGTGCGGGATTTCAAGGTAGTCGATCAGCCGTTGCGCTTGGGTTCCTTTGCCCGCACCTGGCGGACCGATGAAAACCAAAAACATTTTCTGGTCTCCTTTGGCCATTGGTCGTCCGCAACGAGTCGGGTGGTCACGAAAGGTATTACTCAAGCATTCCCACTACCACGCCACGAGTCGGTGGCTACCAGACTAATCCAGCAGTCCTTTGTAATTGCGCATCACCAAGTGACTATCGATCTTCTGCACCAAATCAAACGCTACGCTGACGGCGATCAGTAGGCTAGTTCCGCCGTAAAAACTGGCCAGGTTTTGGTCACTCACCAAGTAACCGGAAACAACCGTCGGGATAATTGCGACCAACGCCAAAAATCCCGCGCCCACATAAGTAATTCGCTCGATCACCAGTTCCAAATATTCCGCCGTCCGTCGGCCGGGTCGATAACCGGGAATAAACGTGCCGCTGTCCTTGAGGTTCTCCGAAATTTCTTTGGGATTAAACGTAATGGCGGTCCAGAAATAGCAGAAAAAATAAATCATCGCGATGAATGCCAAGTTATAAAAAATCGACGTCTGCCGGTTAAAGGAATCTGTAATGTTCGTCATCAAGGCGCCAAACCAATTGCTTCCACCAAATACGCCTCCCAAGAAACCGGTTGCCACCGGCGGAATCATGAGCAGACTACTCGCGAAAATGATTGGCATAACGCCAGCTTGGTTGATTCGCAACGGCATGTATTGCCGGGTGCCGCCGTAGACTCGATTGCCGCGTACGTGTTTGGCGCTTTGAGTTGGAATCCGCCGCTGGGCGAGCGTAATGAAGACTACCCCCATGACGATAACAACAAACAAGAGGATCAATACGACGATCGTTTCGAGTCCAATATTCGAACCACCAAATCCCTGAAGCTCCATCTTCGAGTCCCTAAACAGCGTAAATAACGAGCCGGGCATGGCGGAAACGATACCGGCCATAATCAGCAAGCTGATACCGTTACCAATTCCAAATTCGTCGATCTGCTCGCCGAGCCACATCAAGAAAAGCGCTCCGCACGTCATGATGAGTACCGACGCGATTTGCCAATGAAAGGCCAAGGAGCCTGCTGAATTTAGAAATTTATCTGCGACCATGCCGCGAGCCATCACGCCCCACCACAGATACGCGGTGCTTTGGAGCAAGCAGAGAACGAGCGTCAGGATGCGCGTATAGTTGTTGATTTTCTTTCGACCGGCTTCGCCTTCTTTGCGCAACTCGATCAAGGGTGGATAAATCGTTCCGAGCAATTGCAAGATGATGCTCGCTGAAATATAGGGCATGATACCCAAGCCAAAGATCGTCGCTTGGTTGATTTGGCTCGCGCTGAACACAGAAACTCGCTGAAAAAAATCAGCCAGCCCACTCGTATCGGAGTTTTGGGCCATTTCGGCGGGATCGAGAACGGGAAGCGGAATCTGCCAGCCGACGCGGTAGACGGCAAGCAACCCTAGCGTCAGCAAGATTTTTTTGCGCAGTTCGGGAATCGTAAAGATAACGCGGATTTTTTCAAGCATGAGCGATTTCCCAACAAGTCATCCGTGGTGAAGTGGGCTGATAGAACTGTTCCGTCACATAGCGACTTGCGGCAGGTTACTTTTTTGCGGCTGCTGCTGATTTTTTTTTCAGGGGTCTCATTTTGTTCTTGACGACTGGTTTTTTGTTCGGCAACAAGGTGGCTTGACCGCCGGCCTTTTCAATTTTTTCCTTGGCGGATTGGCTAAAGCGATGCGCGCTGACCTTGAGCGGCTTGGTAATTTCGCCGTTGCCTAAAATCTTGAGGATCTTGTAAGGATGTTTCAAGACGGCTTGTTCTTTGAGCGTGGCGGGTGTGACGGTTGCCCCGGCTTCAAAGCAGGCGTCGAGCCGCCCGACGTTGATTTCGCCAACGATGAGCGCGAATTTATTGTTGAAGCCTCGTTTCGGAATGCGTCGCACCAGCGGCATGGAACCGCCTTGGAACGCGGGGTGGAACGAGACACCGCTGCGACCAAATTGGCCTTTGTGACCGCGCGTCGAGGTTTTGCCGTGACCCGAGCCAATGCCGCGCCCGCGACGTTTGATTTTTTTGAAGCGTTTAATTCCGCTGTTGATTTCGTGCAAGTTCATTAGAATTCGACTCCTCTCAAACGCTGAACATCTTCTTTGGTGGTCAGCTTTTTCAGACCTTCGATGGTCGCCTTGACCAGCGTCACGGAGTTATTGGTACCGAAGCTTTTGGTCAAAATGTTTTTGATGCCCGCAGCTTCGCAGACTGCGCGAGTTGCCGCGCCGGCGATCACGCCGGTGCCAGGCCCAGCCGGTAACAACACAACGCGAGCGGCACCATATTTCCCTTCGACAAGGTGGGGAATCGTATCGTTCACGATCGAAATTCGAACCATCGTGCGTGCGGCCTGTTTATTGGCTTTTTCTACGCTCGGCGGAACTTCGTTTGCTTTACCGTAGCCCCAGCCGACGCGCCCGTGGCCGTCACCCACGACGGTCATGGCAGCGAAGCTGAATCGACGACCGCCCTTAACGACTGCTGCGCAGCGTTTTATTTTTACGGTTCGTTCGACAAGTGAAGATTGTTTTTCGGATGACACGTGATCAGTCGCTCCCGGAAAAATTGTTTGGGTCAAAGGACTAGAACTCTAGACCACCTGCGCGTGCCGCGTTCGCCAACATGGCGACGCGACCGTGATATTTGTATCGACCACGATCGAATTTGACTTGCTTAATGCCGGCCGCCAAAGCCCGTTGGGCGATGGCCGCACCGATAATTTTCGCGGCGTCGCAATTGCCGCCGTATTTGATTTCTTCGCGCAATGATTTATCGCGGGTGCTGGCCGAGGCCAAGGTTTTGCCCGACTCGTCGTCGATCACCTGGCAATAGACGTGTTTGTTACTGCGGCAGACGTTGAGCCGAGGTCGTTCGGACGATCCACGCACGACGTTCCGCACATGAGCTTGTCGCCGCCAACGGCGCACGTTATTAAGTTTTTGGTGACGCATGATTGATTACTCGAACGGCTTAAGCCGCGCAACAAAAAAACTGATTCGGAATTAAAACTACACTAGCCGGCTGCTTTGCCCGGTTTGATTTTGACATACTCGCCAACGTATCGCACGCCCTTACCTTTGTAGGGTTCCGGTTTACGCAGGGTGCGAATTTCAGAGGCAAACTGGCCGACCAACTGGCGGTCGCAACCTTTAATGTGGATGTGCGTTTGATCTGGACAAGTGACATCCAGGCCAACGGGGATTGGTTTTTGAATTTCATTGGCGTAGCCGACTCGCAAGGCAATGTTTTTTCCCTTGACGCTGCAAACGTAACCCACGCCGATGACTTCAAGTTGTTTTTCGTAACCTGAGTGAACGCCTTGAATCATGTTATTCAACAGTGCGCGGGTCGTGCCGTGCATCGCTCTGGATTGTCGGTCTTCGTTCTTGCGGCTCACGACTAACTGCTTGGCCCCTTCATCAATTTTTATTTCGATCTGCGGCTGCATGGTGAACGAAAGCTTCCCTTTAGGGCCTTCAATGCTGACTTTTTTGCCGGCGACGGCGATTTTAACGCCGCTCAGGATGGGAACCGGTTTGTGTCCAATGCGCGACATGATTGTTCTCGAATGAATGAAGGCCAAACTGAGTGAGTGAGGAAGCGGGTTACCAAACTTGACAAATAACTTCGCCGCCAAGTTTTTTCTGACGGGCTTCGCGATCGCTAACGACGCCTTTGCTGGTGCTCAGGATCGAAATTCCCATTCCGTTGAGTACGGGGCGAAGGTCCTTGGCGCGGGAGTAAATCCGACAGCCTGGCTTACTAACGCGTTTGATTTGTCGAATGACGTGTTCTCCGCTGGGTCCGTATTTCAGTTCGATGCGCAACTGAGCTGCGGGTTCCGATTGGACTTCCTTCCAATCCCAAATAAATCCTTCGCGCTTGAGGACGTCGGCGACACCTCGCTTGAGTTTGGATACGGGCATGTCGACGTGCTGGCGTTCAACACTAACCGCATTTCGAATTCGCGTGAGCATGTCAGCGATTGGATCGGTCATCATCTTTGGGAATCCTCTTACCAACTGGATTTGCGAACACCGGGAACCAAGCCTTGGTCGGCCATTTTTCGGAAACAAATTCGACACAAGCCGAATTTACGATAGACGGCACGCGGCCTCCCACAGATCTTGCAGCGCCGCTCGCGGCGCACGGGGAACTTGGGCTTGCGATTCGCCTTAGCAACTTTTGATTTTTTAGCCACTGTGACAACCTGTTACGGAATTAGGAACTCGCCGCGGCGGCCTGCTTGGACGGCTCGCGGAACGGCATGCCAAACATTTTTAACAGTTCGCGCCCCTCCGCGTCGTTTTGCGCGGTGGTAACGAACACGATATTCATGCCTTGGGAGCGCGTGAACTTGTCCGGATTCAACTCCGGAAAGACGAGGTACTCGTTGAGCCCCAAGCTGTAATTGCCGCGACCGTCAAACGCGCGGGGGCTTACCCCACGAAAGTCGCGGACTCGCGGCAACGTAAACGACAACAAGCGATCGACGAACTCGTACATGCGCGTACCGCGCAAAGTGACTTTGCAGCCGATGGCCTGTCCTTCGCGAAGCTTAAAACCGGCGACGGACGTGCGGGCCAATGTGATGACCGGTTTTTGACCAGCGATCATCGTCAGCGCATCGGTCGCATCCTCCAATATCTTCTTGTCTTGAGTCGCCTTGCCAACGCCCATGTTGATGACGACTTTTTCCAACCGAGGAATGGCCATGACGTTATCGCGGCCGAGCTTTTCGCGCAGCGCCGATTGGATTTCCGACTGGTATTTTTCCAGCAATCGCGGCTTGGCAGGTTTTTGCTGCTCTTGCTTCTTGTCTTTAGTGGATGCCTTTTTTGCGTTCACGGGAACGTCGCCTCGCTCAAAAAAATTGTATTAGAGAACTTCGCTGGCCAAGCTGACGATTTTCAAATAGTTCTTATCTCGTAGCTCACGGGCAACGGCACCGAAAATGCGAGTGCCACGAGGATTTTTCTCGTTGTCGATGATTACCGCGGCGTTGGCGTCAAACCGGATATAACTGCCGTCGGCGCGTCGAGTCGCGTGCTTGCAACGAACGACGACCGCTTTGACGACTGCTTTCTTTTTGATTTCGCTGCCTGGGATAACGCTCTTGACGCTGCAAACGATAATGTCGCCCAAACCGGCGAACCGGCGGCGCGAACCGCCCAACACTTTGATGCACATAACCTCTTTGGCACCGGTGTTGTCGGCGACTTCGAGTCTAGATTCTTGTTGGATCATGGCTGCGATTGCCTTTTTGGGTTCAAATCTGGCGGGACCATTGATTTGGTTTTTTCACTGCTTATTTCGTCAACGAATGTCTCGGGGACGGTCCGCTTGGCGACAACTCGCAGCAAGGTCCAACGCTTGGTTTTGGAAAGCGGACGCGATTCTTGAATCTCCACGGTATCACCGAGCGAAGAATCGTTGTTCTCGTCGTGGACATAACAAGTGGTTCGTCCGCGAATGCGCTTGCCATATTTACGATGGCGGATCGAGCGCGCGGCTTCCACGACACGGGACTGGGCTAACTTGGCACTTTTGACGATTCCGACGATGACTTTTTTGGGCATGATAATTCTCGTTTCCGACCGCGATTAAGCGGGAGCTCCTGACTTTTTTGCGCGTTCGGTTTGAATGGTTTGGATTCGGGCAATCAAGCGTTTATTGCGGACCAACTCGGAAGGGACATCGAGGCGCTCAGTTTGGGCTTGAATGCGAAACTTAAACAGCGTTTGCCGCGCCTGATTCAAGGTCGCCTGCAACTGATCGTCGCTCATTTCCCGCAATTCGTTGCTTTTCATAATTCAATCTCTCCGGCGACCGATGTCGCCTCCTCGCTGACTCAATTCTGGCTAACCCAACTGACGACGATAGACCATTCGGACTTTCATCGGCATCTTATGGGCCAACCGTGCAAAGCACAGTTTCGCCTGTTGCTCGGTCACACCAGATAATTCATACAAAACCGTTCCCGGTTTAATACAAGCTACCCAAAATTCTGGCTCACCCTTGCCTTTTCCCATTCGCGTTTCCAACGGTCGAGAGGTAATCGACCGATGTGGAAAGACACGAATAAATAACCGACCTTCGCCTCGGACATACTGCTGTGCAGCAATACGTCCGGCTTCAATTGTTTGCGCTTTGAGCCATGCTAGGCCAAGCGACTGTAAACCATATTCGCCAAACACTACGGAATTTCCGCGGGTCGCTTTACCTTTTAAACGACCTCTTTGGACCTTTCGGTGTTTGACCCGTTTGGGCATCTGGGCCATCGACAGTTTCTCCGTCGTACATACCTTGGTTAATCCAAACCTGAACTCCGATGTGCCCTTGAGCGGTCATTGCTTCGGTGAACCCGTAGTCAATCTTCGCCCTCAAGGTACTCAACGGAATCGATCCGGTACTTTGCTTTTCTCTTCGTGCCATTTCTGCGCCACCGAGACGGCCAGCCAACTGGATTTTGACTCCCTTGGCTCCGGCATCCATGGCTTCTTCCATTGCGCGTTTCAATGTTTTGCGAAAATTACCGCGCTTCGCTAATTGCTCGGCGACTTTTTCCGCAACCAATTGAGCCTGGAGATCGGGTCGCGCGACTTCCTCGATCTTCAAATTGACTCTGCGTCCGATCAAGTTTTGCAATTCGGTTTGCAGAACGTCGGCGTCCTGACCTTTTTTGCCGATGATCAAACCAGGGCGCGCGACGTACAAGACGACTTTGACTTCATCGCGAGTGCGTTCGATTTCGATCCGATCGATCCCGGCCCCTTTGTAATTTTTCTTTGGATTGAGTTTGACGAAATCCCGAATCTTTTTGTCCTCCAAGAGCAGCGTCGAATATTCTGCTTTGGGCGCGTACCAACGACTTTTCCAGCCGATCATCACGCCGGTTCGAAATCCGATGGGGTGGACTTTTTGACCCATGTTTTTGCCTTCACCAATAATCTGGAATTAAAAAGCCGGGACTACTTTTCGGAAACTGTCACGGAAATATGCGACATACGTCGCTTGATCATGCACGATATACCGCGGGCTCGAGGCATGAATCGCTTCATCATGGGCCCGCCATCGATGCGGACGTCCATGAGCAACAAAGTGCCCACGTCGGCAACTCGACCGGGATTTTGTTCGGGGTCTTGGGCATTAGCCAAAGCCGACTTGATGACCTTTTCCAACAAGCGAGCTCCGCGTTGCGGCTGATACCGCAAGATATCCAGGGCGTCGTCGACGAATTTGCCGCGAACCATATCCGCGACGGGCCGGACCTTGCGGGCGCTAATGCGTGCGAATCGATGTTGGGCGGTAAAGTCCACTGCAAAATTCTCCAAGACGACACAATAGGGTTATTACTTTGACTTGCCTGCGGGTGAGGCAGACGCCGGTGGGGCTGCACCTGGCATCGGGGCAGCGGACGACGATTTGCCACCGTGACCTTTGAAAGTACGAGTCAAGGCAAATTCGCCGAGTTTGTGTCCGACCATGTCTTCGGTCACGAAAACTTTAAGGTGCTGTTTGCCGTTATGAACCATAAACGTATGGCCAACGAATTCGGGAATGATCGTGCAGGCGCGCGCCCAAGTCTTAATGGGCTCTTTTTTGATGCCCATTTTCTCAATCTTTCGAAAGAGCTTGTCGCTGACGAACGGACCTTTTTTTTGCGAACGACTCATAGGTATTCAGGGCTGAGAGTGGAAAGTTGAAAGTTATTTAGGACCGATTCGAAGTTGGCCATAACGTCGTGATCGACGGCGACGAATGATGGCAGAATTCGACGGCTTACGCAGTTTTCGAGTAAAGCCACCCTTGGCTGGCTTGCCTGTAGGGCTGACCGGATGACGACCGCCTTTGGTTCGGCCTTCGCCGCCGCCGTGTGGGTGGTCGTGCGGGTTCATGGCCGTACCGCGAACGTGAGGTCGTAAACCCTTCCAGCGATTCCGTCCGGCCTTGCCGATGAGAATGTTCATATTGTCAGCGTTGCCGACTTTGCCAATGGTCGCTTTGCAAGCTGCTGGAATGCGTCGGATTTCGCCGCTGGGAAGCGAGATTTGTGCCCAGCCTGCATCGCGGGCCATCAACGTGGCGACCACGCCGGCGCTGCGAACCAAAGCTGCGCCTTGTCCAGGCCGCATTTCAATATTGTGGATTTCGGTCCCTGGCGGAATGTTTTGCATGGGCAAGCAATTGCCGACCACGGGCGGCGCATCAGGGCCACTTTCCAACCTGTCGTCAACCTTGAGTCCCTCGGGAGACAACATGAATCGCCGGACACCATCGGTATAAACCAACAGCGCGATGTAGGCGGTTCGATTGGGATCGTATTGAATTGATTCAACCCGCGCCTTGATGCCGTCCTTGTCCCGTCGAAAGTCAATGATTCGATAATGCTGTTTGTGACCGCCACCACGATGCCGCGCGGTGATGAATCCTTGATTATTGCGCCCTGCGGTTTTGCGCTGTCGGCGCCTCAATTTCTTGGGTGCTTTCGCGCCTGGCGTAAGCTCCGCAAAGTCATTGACGGTCGCGTTGCGGCGACCGGGAGACGTTGGATTGTATTTTCGCATTCCCATGGGGGCCGATCCTTAACACACTAAAAGAAGTCGATGCGAGAGTCAGGTTTTAGTTTCACGATAGCTTTTTTCCAAGATTTGGTGCGACCCAATTTGAATCGATAGCGACGATCTTTGCCGGATCGATTCTGAACGGCCACGCAAGCAACTTTGACGTTGAACATCTCCTCAACGGCTGCACGAATTTGTATCTTCGTCGCCAACGGATTTACTTCAAACGTGTATTGATTGAGCTTTTGCGACTGATAAATGCCTTTTTCAGTCACGCGCGGGCGCAAGATCACTTGGTGATGGCCCAATTCCAGCGTGGTGGTCGGCTTGATTGATTTAGTTTTGGTCATGACTCGCGCCTAATTGTGCTGTCTCGATCGGATTGCTTTGTCTTGAAAGGCTTGCAGCGCCGCTTTCGTGATCAGCATTCGCTGAGGCTGAAGCACCGCAATGGCGTTTAGGTCCGAGATCGGCGAGACGGTGACGCGATCAATGTTGCGAGCGCTTTTGTAGACCACGATGTCGTACTCAGCGGTCGCAATGATCGTGCTCATCCCATCGAGCTTTAGTGCCCGCAAAATGGTCGCAACTTGTTTCGTCTGCGGCTTGTCAAACTTAAGTTCATCGATAACGACTACTTGTTCGCTCTTAATTTTCCCAGCGACCGCCATGCGCGTCGCAACTTGCGCGGCCTTGCGCGGCATGTGATGTCCAAAGTCGCGAGTCGTCAGCGCGAACGCGTGACCGCCACCACGGCGAACCGGACTGCGGCGACCGCCGGCGCGGGCGTTGCCCGTTCCCTTTTGGCGATACATTTTCTTTGTCGATCCGGCGACCATACCGCGGGATTTTGTCCCCTTGGTTCCTTGGCGCGCATTGGCTTGATACATGACGACGATGTCGTGCAGCAGTTGCTTGCTGATTTTCGGCGCAATCGCATCGACATCGACATCGATGTTGCCGACTTTTTTTCCGGTTTGATCTAACACTGGTAGTTGAACCATAAGTCAGTTGCCCCAATCGGAATGGACTCGCCGGGCGAGCCGACGCGAGTTCTGTGAGTGATTTTGCCCGGAAAAATTCCGTCGCGAGAGGATGGCACGCGATCGAGAGGGAAAATCGTCGCCGAAGCAAGAATCGCAGCAGGCGGTTTCCAATTGAGGAAAAGCGGAACGGCTGATACTGCCGACGAACGCTGCGATGCGGGCGGCCAAATCGCCGACAACTTGCGACAGACATCGTGCGATCGAGGAATTCTTGGGACCGTCCTCGGAAACGGCTGCACCGGCTCCAAGTGAACTTGGGCCAGTGCGAAAAATGTTTATATTCGCACGCATCGTCAATCGCCTAATGAGTTGCTGCCCGCGGGAGTTTTGGCAAACGATTTTGTTGCCAACTTACCTGCGTGGCTTCCGATTCATTGTTTTGGTTCCGGCACTTTGCCGTTCAAAAATGTAGTCATTGAAAAACAAAATTCTGAGAACTTTACTTACTGGTTGCTTTAATTTTTATTTCGACGCCGGGTGGCAAGCTGAGTTTATTCAGCGCCTCGATCGTTTTGGCCGTTGCTTGGACGATATCGATTAAACGCTTGTGCGTTCGGATTTCATATTGCGATCTTGCTTTTTTGTCGATCGTCGGTCCGGCGAGTACGGTGTAGCGTTCAATTCGCGTCGGCAAGGGAATCGGACCATGCACTTCGGAATGAGTCCGTTTTGCCGTGTCCACGATTTCCTGGGCGCTTAGGTCGAGCACGGAATGGTCGTAGGCTTCCATTCGGATGCGAATGACTTCTTGTTTCGAACCAGCCACAAACTAACTCCACAAAAAAACTAACCCAACCGTCTCTTGGCATTGCTTCTCAATGGCGCACGTCGATGGCGCGTTCCGCGAGAATCAATGATTGAGGATCGAAAAGTAGCAACTCTTCGACCGTTGTCGCCGCTCACCAAACGAGCACCGTCCGCGCAGCGAGATTCGGCAAAGACAAGCCAAGGCCACCGCGGGCGAGTTGCGAACCATTAAATTAAGCCTTCGTTGGACAGTGGTCAAGCGCAGATAGACTCTTCGAGACAAGAAATTCCCCGTGGCGTTGCCGAGAGCCCAATTCGCCCGAAAGTCCCAGCAATATCGCCGGGGACTCGAATTTCGGCCAAATGAACCGTAGAATTGCTGGCCAGCGTGGAAATCGTGTCGAAACTTGCTTCGTGGCGTGGTTAGCGCCAAGAGAGAACGAGATGGCGACCAAAGTTTGTATACGTTGCTTGTTTGCTTCGATTTGTGGACTCGCCTTGCCGGGAAATTGGTCGCTTGCCCAAACGGTTCAGCTACCGACGATCGATGTTTTCAACGTCCAGACGACGGTCATCGTGCCTGATGGAGGAACCATGCTCCTGGGGTCGATTGGCCAATCAGCTATGAGCGAAGTCATGCGAGGGGTCCCCCTGCTCGGCAATGTGCCTGGCGCCGGCAGGCTCTTTCGCAACCGAGGAATTGGCAATGAAACTTCGGCGGGCACTGCGACCGTCAGCGCCCAAATCATCCGTATGAGCGAATTGGAGCCCAATATCTTGGCGGAAGGAAATCGGCGGCTTCAAGCTAATCAGCTCGTTTCTGACGCAAAAACTAAACGCCGAGCCGATTTCTTGTCGCGCAATGTTGGCCAGTCTAAAAAGTCGCGATAAAGCGAACGCTCGTACTAATTTGACTTCACAGTTGAGAAGCTGATCGCTGGATTTGTTCAACAGGCCAAAGTAAATATGATGGGATAAAGTCGCGGCTCGTGGATTTCACACCGCGAACATGACCGTTTCATTGGGCGATTTCTTATGTCTACCGACGCATATCAAAAATCAACGGAACACATTACCTCGAAGATGCCCAAACTGACTCGCGCCCAAGCGTTGAGCGCGGTTCGAGCACCGGCGACGGGATTATTGGTCGTATCGAGCCTAGCACTTGGGTTGGCAGCGATAGCCTTGCTATGGACGGCTGGCTATTTCGGAATGAAAATGATGGCACCAGAGGATGGTCAAATGGTCTTCGAAAAAAAGGATGTCACCGAGACCAAGGAAGCTCGCAAGGCACGAAAAAAAGTTGAACAAGCGCTCCTAGCGGAAAACAATTTTGTTTCGCTGTCGGCAGCGTTTATCGTCGCTACGTCATTGGTCCTGTTAAATTCGATCGTTTTGTCCGGCGCGATAAAAATGCGAAAATTGCAGCGACATCGTTCGTCGGTCGCAGCCGCAGCTTTGGCGATCATTCCCGTTCTCTCGCCGTTAGTGATCTTGGGAATCCCGTTTGGAATCTGGGCGATGATCAAATTGAGCGATCCGGAAATTAAGCGGTACTTCACCCATTAGGTCGTGCTTTAACGGCGTGCGGAAATCCGTGATCCGCAAAAGGTTTGGCACAGCTCGATGACACTTGCGATCCTTTGCCAAGACCTGAAAAAAACATATCGCGGCCGACCGCCAGTTGACGCCGTCCGTGGCGTCGACCTGCAAGTCCACCAAGGCGAGTGTTTTGGAGTGCTCGGCCCCAACGGTGCGGGAAAGACAACCACGATTGAAATCTTGGAAGGGTTGCTGGAGCCCTCGTCGGGTCGCGTAGAAATTCTGGGCCACACTTGGAAGGATCATCCGGCCGAGATTCGACAGCGGATCGGCGTTTCCCTCCAAGAAACACAGCTCAGCGAACGAATCTCGGTCTTGGAAACGCTGACCCTATTTCGCAGTTTTTACCGACACGGAATTTCTCCACAAACCGCTCTGCAACAAGTCTCTCTGGAAGACAAAGCCAAAAACTGGATCAAGAAACTCTCGGGCGGCCAAAAGCAGCGCCTGGCCGTGGCTTGTGCTTTGGTTGGCGATCCGGAACTGTTGTTTTTGGACGAACCGACGACCGGCTTGGACCCGTCCAGCCGTCGCGAACTGTGGGAGATTATCCGCAGCTTTCGCGCGCGCGGACGAACGATTTTGCTTACCACACATTACATGGAGGAAGCCGAGCGGCTTTGTGATCGTGTCGCGATTGTCGACCAAGGCAAGATCATCGCGCTGGGACCTCCATCGGAACTGATCGCGGCGTTGGGAGCGGAGCATTTCGTCGAATTCACCATTCACACGGACGATCCGATGATCGTTGCTTCCGAATTGCAAACGATTCCTGGAGTCGCGCACACCGAACTCATTGCCGGACGATATCAGCTCAAAGTACATCAATTGCACTTGGTCATTCCAAGATTGGTCGAGCGATTGGCCGAGATGAATATTCGCATGGCCGATTTAACCACCCGCAGCGCGAGTCTCGAAGACGTGTTTGTGCAGTTGACCGGCCATCAGTTTGAACCGGAGGAAAACGGATGAGCGATTCCGTTTCGGTTGAAAATTCCGGCAGCCAGCACCCGCTGTTCGAGTTGGTCGTCTATCGCCTGCGCGAATTTGTGCGGCAACCCGAGGCGGTGTTTTGGGTTTACGTTTTCCCGCTGCTCATGGTCGTCGCTCTCGGAATCGCATTTCGCAACAAGCCCATGGAAACGATTACGGTCGATGCCGTGAACACGCCTTCATTCACTTATGAAGCCGCGTTGCGGGCCGACGAACGAATCAAATTGCGGTTGGAAACCGAAGTCGATTGTCAGCGCCGCTTGCGGATCGGCAAGTCCGATTTGTACGTGCGCACTGGCGAACAAGGGCTGGAGTATGTTTTCGACCCGACCCGACCGAATAGCATGGCGGCTAAGGCAACGGTGGAAGATTTGATCCAACGGGCAGCCGGGCGTGTCGACGTATTGACGACGCAAAACGTGGAAGTAAGTGAACCTGGCGGGCGGTACATAGATTTCTTGATACCGGGGCTGCTCGGAATGGGCTTGATGGGTGGCGGAATGTTCGGCGTTGGGTTCGCTATCGTCGACATGCGTTTGCGAAAACTACTTAAGCGATTTTTGGCGACCCCGATGCGCAAACACCACTTTTTAACAGCGTTGATGATCAGTCGAATGCTGTTCATGATTCCAGAAATTTTTCTATTATTGATTTTCGCCCGGTTCGCGTTCGGCGTCCAAGTTTACGGTAGCTGGTTGGCGGTTGCGATTTTAATTCTGCTCGGCGCGGTTCAGTTCGCGGGAATTGGACTACTGGTCGGCTCGCGAGTTCGCACACTGGAGTCGGCCTCAGGGTTGATGAATTTGGTGATGCTGCCGATGTGGACGGTGTCGGGAGTCTTCTTTTCGTATGAACGATTTCCTGAACAAGTCTTGCCTGTAATCAAGGCGTTGCCGCTGACGGCACTCAACGATGCGCTGCGTGCCGTCATGTTGGAAGGTCGAACGCTGCTGTCCATTTGGCCGGAGTTGTCGGTGATGTCGACTTGGACGGTGTTGACGTTCGTCATCGCACTGTTGATTTTTCGCTGGAACGATTGAACTAGTGCTCGGACAGGAATGGATTGATGGGTGGCCGGGGTTGGAGGGCGACAGCCCGAAGCCCCCGGGGCTTCCTTCGCTTCGCACAGTCCAGCCCCGGCCACCCGATCCATCAAGGCACGATTGACCGAGCACTAGGCGCTCTTGTTCGGCTAACGATTCCGCAACCAATTGCCCTCTAGAAGCCCGGTACAACTTCTCGCCCGCGTGCGCTGGCCAATGCAAATGCAATCTGCGGATCAATATCGCGCGGCAAATGGCGAATCGAACCATCGACGAGGACCGCGTTTGCACCGCCTGGATGATATGAACACGGCTCTCCAATTTGGTTTCCCACGTTGACGACGCCGCCGCCCACCTCGCGAATGCTTCCCAATCCAAGGCCAGCCCAAGAATGAACGTAGCTCTTGGTGGAGGCCATGCCACTACTCGTAAACGACAGCGACGGCGATCCAAAAATGCTGAGCGTAAATGATCCGTTGGCTTGCGTGTTGGGGTCCAATTCCACGTTGCCCGATCCCGACAGAATGATCACGCTGCCGATCGATTCCCAGATCAACAAGGTGTTGGAAAGCCCATCGGTGATTCGGGCCGCTTGTTCCTTCGGAATCCCGCTATTGGGAATTTGAACCCCGATCGCCCCGTC
>JANMEB010000060.1:0-10733 GCA_031376585.1 Planctomycetota bacterium
CCACCCGCGATTTCGGAAACAATTCATCCGGGGATGCGAGTTCTGGTTCCGCTTGGTCGCGGCAATCGCTCCACCGAGGGCTATTGCACCGAAATCGTGCAAACCGTGGCGCTGCCTGCGGACCAGCGGCCCGATCCCAAGCGACTCAAACTGATCGAACGTATTCTTGATGCGCAATCGCTAGTCGCGCCGCGATTATTGGAGCTTGCCAAATGGATTAGTGACTACTATATCTGCCCGTTGGCCCAAGTCCTGGAAACACTCGTGCCGACCGGCGTGCGCAAGCAATCCGGCACACGCGAGATCAAGTTCTTCACGCTGACTCCTGAAGTAACGGAGAGTTGGTCAAGCGAAAAATTGTCGGAGAAACAACGGCAGGTCATGGAGTTCTTGGCCGCAGCGGACCAGCCGCTGACCTTAAGCCTCATTTGCGATCACGTCGGCTGCACTTCGGCACCAATCACCAATTTAACGAAACGCGGACTAATCGTAGCACAGCGCCAACGCGTTCGGTCGGGCTCACATCCAGTCTTGCCGGAATCTCCCGAGAGCAATTTTCAGTTGAGTTCCGAACAAGCCTCCGCGCTTTCCGCCATCGAGAAACAATTGGAGCGAGCCGAGTACGCGACTTTCCTGATGCATGGAATCACCGGAAGCGGCAAGACGGAAGTCTACATCCGGGCAATCCAAAAAGTGATCGCGTTCGGTCGTCAAGCCATCGTGCTGGTCCCAGAAATAAGCTTGACGCCACAAACCCGGCAGCGGTTTCGTGCGCGATTTGAAAACGTCGCCGTCCTGCACAGTCATTTGTCCGATCCCGAGCGAGCTTGGCATTGGCAAGAAATCCAAAACGGGCGAATTCAGGTTGTCATCGGCGCTCGCAGCGCAGTTTTCGCACCACTTCCCAAGCTTGGCATGATCGTAATCGACGAAGAGCACGATGCGTCTTTCAAGCAAGACAAAGCTCCTCGCTATCATGGCCGCGACGTGGCCCTGTGGCGTGCACAACGCGAAAACTGCCCGCTGATTCTCGGCTCGGCGACTCCCGCCTTGGAAAGTTGGTATCAAGCCCAGCAAGGAAAGTATCAACTGTTGAGCTTGAGCGAGCGAGTCTTTCAACGGCCTTTGCCCGAAGTCCAAATTCTCGATTTGCGATCCGAGTTCACCAACCGAAAAAGCCGCGGCGCGATCAGCCGCCAATTGCATGTCGCGATTCGCCAATCGCTCGATTTGGGTGGCCAAGTCATCCTGCTATTGAATCGGCGCGGGTTCGCCACGTCGATCCAGTGCCCGGCTTGCGGCGAAGCGGTCTATTGTCCCGACTGCGCGATTCCACTGACGCACCATCGCGATGGCCACAAAGCCGTCTGCCATTACTGCGATCATCAAATTCCGGAACCGCAGCGATGTCCCAAATGCGATTACACGGGCATTCGCTTTCTGGGATTCGGGACGCAAAAGCTCGAGCAAGAAGTACGAGTTCGATTCCCGAACGCGGTCTGTGCCCGAATGGATACCGACACGATGAGCCGACCGGGCAGTCACGAGCATGTGCTCAATCGATTTCGCGCGGGCGAAGTCCAAATTTTGTTGGGCACCCAGATGATCGCCAAAGGATTGGACTTCCCCAATGTAACCTTAGTGGGAGTGGTCAACGCCGATACCGCGTTGCACTTGCCCGATTTTCGCGCGGCAGAGCGGACGTTCTCGCTGGTAACACAAGTCGCCGGGCGTTCAGGCCGCGGGCCCAAAGGGGGCAGCGTGCTGGTACAAACTTTTTCGCCCGAGCATCCGGCGATCAGTGCGGCTGCGCGGCACGACTATCTGACGTTCGCCAAGCTGGAGCTTCAACACCGGCACGAATATCGTTATCCGCCGGTGGCGCGGATGGTTCGGTTCGTCGCGCGCGGACTTGGAGAAGAATCCACGAAACTCGTCATCGAACAGTTGGTCGAGCGGGTCCGCGCGGCGGCAATCGCGTTGGGTGTGGAATTGGAAATTATGGGGCCCGCAGCCGCGCCCATAGAAAAATTGCGCGGCAAGTTCCGATTTCATTTTCTGATACAATCCAAGTGCGAGGTTTTGTTGCAAGACGTGATTCGCGCCGCCACGGATAAATTGGACGCAATCGACGATGTCCAATGGATCGTCGACGTCGATCCGTTGGATATGTTGTAGCCGCACACCCGATATCACTCGACACTGTTTGCTTGCATGTCGTACCGCTCCATCAAACGAGTCCTTGGCGAAAGCAGCCTGGAACGGAAGTTGCGAATCCTGTTCGGGTTCGGCTTGTTGTTTCTTATCGGTGGTTCATTTTGGTGGGTGATGCGAATCACCGAGGATCTGATTCGCCGCAACATTCAAGTAAAAGCTCAGCAAGCGACGTTAAGTCAGTTGCTTCGTCTCCATTTAGAAAATATTCAATTCAAAGGCGAAGATCGCGCTCTCAAGGACATGTACAAGTCGTTGTCGAGTCAAATTGGCTTCGACGAAATTAAGTTACAAACCCGTGTACTCGCGCGGCACGGTCGCATTTTTGATTTGAAAACTGAAGTAGTCGACGAGCCGCGAGAGAAGGAATTACTGAAAGAACTTGAACGAGAGTATCGAGACAAAGTATTCCAGCCGTTGGTGCAAAGCATTGCGGCTGACCGATCTGTTAACAGCGAACCATTGCCGTTATTTAAATTCGAGGACTCAAAGCTGTTCCGTGATCGGGTCGCTGCGGGCGACAAATACTATTATTATCGACCGCTACAATTTCGTTCGGCGTGTATCGCTTGTCACTGCGATTTGGACTCCACCGGCGAAGCGGAAATGGTTGACGCCAGCGTCGATCTAGAAACGACGAAGCGACGGCTCGAAGTGGCTTGGCAAAAAGACAAGCCAGTATTTTTTGTTCGCATCGAGCTGTCCTATCGCGAGTTTCGCTCGGCAATTAACCGAACCACGGCGATCTTAATGGCCGTTGCGATTGCGACCACTTTTTTTTCGATGCTCTTTCTGTATTTGATTGTGCGGTACGTCATTGTCAAACCGCTGCGACATTTACAAGACGTCAGCGACAAGATCAGTCGCGGCCAGATGGACGCGCGCTCTGAATTGAACACCGGCGACGATTTTGAACGGCTGTCGAAGTCGTTCAATCGGATGGTACGGCACTTGTTGGATACGCAAAACGCACTGCGCGCCGCCAATCTGGACTTGGATCATAAAATCGATGAGCAAGCCCAACTGGCGTTGAATCTGTTTGAAATGAACAAGGTCAAAAGCGAATTCTTGACCAACATGAGCCATGAGTTGCGGACGCCGCTCAATAGTATTATCGGCTTTTCCGAAGTTCTCGAATCGGTCGAGTCGCTCAATGAAAAACAACATCGTTACGCAAACAACATCAAACGTTCGGGCAAAGCGCTTCTGGAGTTGATCAACGACATTTTAGACTTGGCTAAACTCGAAGCCGGCAAAATGGACGCACGGCCGACGGATTTTAATATTGCCCAGTTAGTCGGTGACTTGACCGAAATGGTCCGCAATCTGGCAGCCGAAAAGCATATCGATTTGCAAGTTCGAGTAGCGGAAGTCCAACCGCCGTTGCGACAAGATCAAGTCAAGATTCGACAAATACTGACCAATCTCATTTCAAACGCGATCAAGTTTACGCCCGAGGGGGGACGAATCACGATCACGGCGGCAAAAGATGAATTCGACAATCTAATGCTGACGGTACAAGACACGGGCGTCGGAATTTCCGACGACGAACGCGAAATCATTTTCGAGAAATTTCGCCAAGGGACTGCTGCGATTGGTGACGATCAACTCACGCGCGAGCATTCAGGTACCGGGTTGGGGCTTTCGATCGTGAAAGAACTTTGTATCCTGCTGGGCGGCAAGATCGAGTTGCAGAGTGCCGTAGGCATTGGGAGTACCTTTACGGTGACTTTGCCTTGGTCATTAACCAGCGTGCCGCGAGTCAACACGGATTTGGCACAGCGAATCGAGGACTTGACCAAAAAACAACGCGTCGATTTCGGTCGGGTGATCGATGCACTTCACAGTAACCCCGCTTCGTAACTTAAGTTCGCAGGCCAACCTCGCTATGTCCAACTCGAAACCGGAAATCGAAGTCGCGCTGTATACCGACGGCGGTTGCAGTGGAAATCCCGGCCCCGGCGGCTGGGCGTTTATCTTGCGGCATTTGCGAACCGGCAAAGAAATCGAAGGCTCGGGCGCGGAGATCGAAACCACGAACAACCGAATGGAACTTCAAGCCGTCGTCGAAGGTCTGCGAACGCTTACCCGTCCGTGCGTTGTCGAACTGCTTACCGACAGCGTCTATGTCGGTAAAGGAATCAGCGAGTGGATGCCAAAATGGAAGCAAAACGGCTGGCGACGCCGAGAAGGCCATAAATGGGCCGAAGTCAAAAACGAGGACTTGTGGCGAAAGCTCGATGAGCTGTTGGCAAAATTCAAAGTTCACTATACGCGCGTCGTCGGGCATAGCGGGCATCCCGAAAACGATCGCTGCGATGAATTGGCTGTCGGGGCGTATCAAAAATTGTTGAGAGGATCGCGATAAATGATGCCGCGGCGTCTGTCGCCGTTTTGCATAGTCTTTGGGCGAGTTGGGGACTGACCCTCGCTCTCGAGCGGCTGATTTTTGAAAATTGAATGATATAAGTTCTAAACGGCAACAAACTTTGAGATGATCGCGATGAGCGGGCGGCCCCCAAGAAAATCGAAAGCCGATTGGATTCGCCCAGTTCAATTCGTCAAAGGCATCGGGCCACAACGCGCGGAACTTTTGGAGAAAGTCGGTATCAAGACATTGGCCGATGTTTTGTTTTTTTTCCCGCGCAAATACCAAGACTACTCAAATCTCTGCCGCATTAGTGAATTGCGGGCCGGTCAACCGGCGACCGTGATTGGAGTCGTCGACGATTTCGATCAATCCGGCGGCGGGCAGCGACACGTGGTTTACGTTTTGCTCAAACAAGAATTGCATTACCTGCGCGCGATTTGGTTTAATCAGCCATACCTTCTACCGAAATTGCAGCTTGGCCAACGCATTTTGCTGCGCGGCTCTCCGAGACTCAATCAACAGCGTTGGGAAATGGCCCAGCCGAAAATCAGTTGGCTTGGCCCCAATCAAGATCCAGTGCGCGGCTCGATGCTGCCGGTCTACTCGGCGACGGAAGGACTGAATCAATCCGACTTGCGGCGCATTGTTCGCGCGGTCATCGACGAGTACGCGAGCCAATTGCCCGAAGTTTTTCCGGATGAATTTTTGAAACAGCATGAACTTGTCGGCATTTCGGAAGCGGTCCACAATATCCACTTTCCACAAGACAACGAACACTTGGATCGCGCCCGACGCCGATTGGTGTACCAAGAGCTGCTGGTTCTGCAATTGGCGATTGCACTGCGCCGGCAAAAAGTTCGGTCACGGCAAACCGCGCCACCGCTGGAGTTGGACGCAAAGCTGCGAGCGCGCATCGAACGCCGATTTCCGTTTGAGCTTTCCGCTTCTCAGAAGACGGCCATTAAGGAAATCGTCGACGACATGCGTCGGCCCATACCCATGAACCGACTTCTGCACGGCGACGTGGGATCGGGAAAAACGGCAGTGGCGACTTTTGCCATGCTGCTGGCGGTCGCGCACGGATACCAAGCCGTGTTGATGACGCCGACGGAAATTCTCGCTCGGCAGCACGTCCGCAACTTGAAACACCTCTTGCGCGCCAGCCGCGTTCGCATTGAACTCTTCAGCGGAACACTTTCGAACGCCGAAAAACGGCAGATTCAGGCCAAAATTGCCGCCAAAGAAGTCGATCTCATCATTGGCACGTCCGCGGTGATCTATGGTGAATTGCAGTTCGATCGTCTGGGACTTGTCGTCATTGACGAGCAACATAAATTCGGCGTACGGCAGCGCGCTCGGCTGCGCCAGTCGGGGCTTGATCCACACTATCTGGTCATGACGGCGACCCCCATTCCGCGCACCATGGCTTTGACCACGTTTGGCGATTTGGACGTTTCAGTATTGAAGCGCGAACATGCTTTGTCGACCCAAGTACACACTTACATTTCCGACGAAGCGGATCGCGAAAAGTGGTGGGAATTTTTTCGCCGCAAACTCCGCGAAGGACGACAAGGCTTTGTCATTACGCCGCGGGTCGATAGCGAAACCGATCAAGCCGGCGCGGAACAAGCTTTCGAGTCGCTCAGCAATGGCGTGCTCGCGGACTTTCGCATTGACTTGCTGCACGGTCGGCAGTCGGCGGAAGAAAAAGACGCTGCGATGCTGGCCTTTGAACGGGGGCACACCCAAGTCCTCGTGGCGACCAACGTCATTGAAGTTGGCATTGACGTTCCCAACGCCAGCGTCATGACGATTGAATCGGCGCAACGATTTGGCTTGTCGCAGCTTCATCAAATGCGTGGCCGAGTCGGGCGCGGTTCGCATCCCGGTTACGTTTGCCTGTTCGCCGAATCGTCCAACGAAGATAGCCGCGAGCGACTCAAGTCTTTTGCTCAAACGACGGACGGATTCGCGCTAGCCGAGTTGGATTTTCGCACTCGTGGGCCGGGCGAGATGTTCGGCACCCGCCAACATGGTGTCGCTCGACTGCGGATCGCCGATTTCACAACAGATCAAGCAGTGTTGGAACGATCACGCGTCGACGCCCGGGCCATGATTGAAACCGATCCAGAACTAGCGTCGCCACAATGGTTCCGCTTGAAACGCTTGGTCATGAGCCGCTACGGAAAACTGTTAGAATTAGTGGATGTTGGGTAGTTGTGTCATGGAGTACGGCCTGAGGTCTGACGCCGTTTTCGGCAACGCTCGACACAATTGGAAATAACGCAAATCCGAAAAATGGGTCTGACCCCTTCGAACCCAGGGATTACCGTTTCAATCCGTAAACGCTTATGGTAGTTGTGCGCGGCGGGTTGTTGCGAAAGAATAGTCACGTGGTTCATTCAAAGCGATTCAATCGGGGAACGAGTCTTGAATAATACAATCGAGCGTCGCAAACTGGAGTTCAACGATCTTTCCGACGCCGTCAACGATGCTCGCATGTTGCTTTCCAAAGGTTACGTGTCCCTGGGCAAATGGAATTTGTCCCAAGTCTGCAACCACATCAACGAATGGGTTCGCTTTCCGATGGACGGATATCCGAATGCGCCGCTTGGGTTGCGACCAATTTTTTGGCTTCTCAAGTCCACGATCATGCCCGGCAAGTTAAAAAAATACCTTGCCGACAAGTCCTTTCCGGCAGGCAAGCCAACACTATCGCAAACCGTTTTCGGTCCGAACCATAGCTCGGACGAAGACGCTCTCCGCAAACTGACCGCGACGATCGAACGATATCGCAACCATCGCGGCGAACTTCACGCGTCCCCGCTTTTCGGAAAAATGGATCGCGCGACGCATCTCAGACTACAGCTAGTCCACGCTGCCCACCATTTGAGCTTTCTCATCTCCAAGAATTCTTAGGCTAGTTGTCGAAGTGTGCTCGAGGCAACTCTCTTTGTTTAACCGGTCCGCTTCGGGCCGCTGCGGCACCATCGTTAATGTTGGCCTTGTGGCGAGATTGCAGCGCCCGGAAGCCGGGCGGTTAAACGGGGAATAGAAATTAGCCACACCACAACTAGTCACGCAGTTAGCAGCTTCTAAACCGCCAGCGACTCGCCAACGCGCCACTGATTAACGTCACCCGGGTCGCGAATGACTTGTCGATAAAGCGTATCTCGTTCTAGCGGTTCGCGACCAGCTTCCCGAATGAGCTGTTCGATGCGATCCACCGAGAGAAGTTCCGGCGTTGTGGCACCGGCGTCATGATAGATCAGCTCGTGCCGCACAGTACCGTCGAGGTCGTCCGCGCCATATGCCAATGCCGTTTGTGCGGTGCCGATTCCCAACATGATCCAATAAGCCTTGATGTGCGGAATGTTGTCGAGCATCAAGCGGCTAATCGCCATCGTCCTCAAGTCCATCACCGCAGTTGGCTTGACAATATGCGACAAGCCAGTGTTTTCTGGATGAAAAGCCAGCGGAATGAACGTCTGAAAGCCGCCCGTTTCGTCCTGAAGTTCGCGCAAGCGAACGAGGTGATCGATCCGATGCTTGGCCTCTTCAATGTGTCCATACAACATCGTGCAATTGGACTTGAGGCCCAATTCATGGGCCGTGCGGTGAATTTCAAACCACTTGTCGGCGTCCGCTTTGTGTTCGCAGATTTGGTCGCGAACTTCGGGATGAAAAATCTCCGCGCCGCCGCCCGGCAAGCTTCCCAAGCCGGCTTCAACCAACTGTTGCAGCACGTCGCGAACAGACGATTTGGTCAAAAACTCAAACCAGTTGATCTCGACCGCAGTCCAAGCTTTCAAATGCAGGCGCGGATAGGCTGTATGCAAGATATGAATCAAATTGAGGTACCAATCAAATTGCTTTTGATGGTGCAAGCCGCCGACGATATGCATCTCGGTGCAGCCGTTGTCGACGGCTTCTTGACCGCGGCGCAAGATTTCTTCGTCGGCCATCAGATAGCCTTTGGGGCTGCGCAGGTCCGCTCGAAACGCGCAAAAATTGCAGCGATACACGCAAACATTCGTCGGATTCAAATGCGTGTTGATGTTGTAATAGCCGACATTGCCATTGATCCGCTCGCGCACGACGTTCGCCAGTTGTCCAAGTTCATTGACCGAAATTGTCGGATCATACATCAGCAAACCATCGTCAAACGACAGCCGCTGCCCAGCGAGTACTTTTTCTTCAATGGACGACAATCGAGGATCAAGCGAATGAATCATGAGCTGAGGATTCGGGTTAAATTTGAGTTGTTCCTTCTCTTCGGCTTTGCGAGGAGAAAGTGGCCAAAGGCCGGATGAAGGGTTCCCTTAAAACGCCAAAGTACACCCAAGTTTAAACCTATCGCTTCGCCTTGTCCACGACGCACTCATGAATCACATCAATAGCAAGTCCAGCGATCCAACCACAAACAATCCGATACTAATGATCGCGTTAACGTTAAAAAATGCAGTATTAACGCGGCTCAAATCATCTGCCCGAACAAGCGAATGTTCATAGATCAACAGTCCCGCGATGGCTGTGATCGCTGACCAATACAACCATCCAAAGTCCAGTTGGGGTCCAAACGATGTTGCAACTAAGGGCAATGCAACGAGACACACGATAGTTGCGACGTGGCTGAACGCTGCAATCTTAAGTGCTCGCGAAATGCCAAACCGCACGGGAATACTATGCAAGTGCTGTTCGCGATCGAACTGAAAATCCTGGCAAGCGTAAATCACATCGAAGCCTGCCACCCAAAACATGACCGCCAATCCCAAAATCACGGCCGGTAACAAATCGAATGCATTTGTCTGGACCACCGCACCTCGCACCGCGATCCAAGCCGCAATCGGCGCGAGCATCAGCGCCATGCCAAGCCAAAAATGCGCCAGCCAAGTGAATCGTTTGGTATAGCTGTAGCCCACCAGAAATAGCAGCACTGGCCCACTCAAGTACAGCGGCAGCCGATTCGGCAAAAACAGCAGCGTTCCCCCGGCAAATGCGAGCGCCGCCATTACGGTAAATAGCACCGCAGTCTTGATCGCAATTTGCCCCGTCGGCAGATGTCGGCCCTTAGTTCGCGGATTTTGACTATCGATATCGCGATCGACGATCCGGTTAAACGCCATGGCCGCGCTCCTCGCCGCGACGATACAAACGATCAATCCGACCGCCTGTCGCCAAGAAAACTGAACCGCAACCCCATCATCACTCTTCGCCGTCCACGCCATCACCGCTGCCAACATCGCAAACGGCAGCGCAAACACGCTATGGCTGAAGCGAATCATCTCCAACAACGAACGGACTTGGGAACACATAAAATTGGCTTGGCGATAATATGAATCCTTAGCCGTCTTCGCGCCAGCGGCGGCTGAGGGTGTGGGGGATGTCGGCTTGGTCGAGGATGCGGGCGACGACGAAATCGACGAGATCGTCGAGTGAATCGGGTTTGTGATACCAGCCGGGAGCGGCGGGGAGAATGACGGCACCGGCAAGCGTGGCGCTGCGCATGTTTTCAATCATTGGAAGTGACAACGGAGTCTCGCGCGGGACGAGAATTAGCTTGCGACGCTCTTTGAGATGGACGCTTGCGGCGCGTTGGATCAAGTTCTGATCGGTACCGTGTGCGATGGCGCTAAGAGTCCCACCAGAACAAGGACAAATGATCATTCCCGCAGTTCGAAACGAGCCGCTGGCGATGGGGGCGAGCAAATCTAAGTATTGGTGAAAATGCAGTTTGGTCGCGCGATTGGATTTGCCACCCAGCAGTTCCTCAGGACGAAACGCTGTCAGATCGAGCTTCAAGCCGAGTTCTTGAAAAAAGACTTCGGCACCGGCGGGACTGATCGCCAAATGGACTTCGCAATCGGCTTGCAACAGACACTGCAGCAATCGTCGCGCGAAAACCGAGCCAGAAGCGCCGGTCACGGCTACAACCCACGGCAACTTCATTTGACACCTACGTACATCGTCGCAATGCCAAACGTAAGCGGCCGAAAATCGACTTTGGATAATCCAGCTTCGCGCATCCAATCGGCCAATTGCTCATAAGCCGGAAATTGTCCGACGCTTTCGGGGAGGTAATTGTAAGCACTGGTCTTATTCCGATTGACAATCCGGCCTATCACGGGCAGAACGTGCTTGAAGTACA
>JANMEB010000082.1:0-8397 GCA_031376585.1 Planctomycetota bacterium
GCGCCTTCGGGCTGCAAGTGCACCGCATAAACAATGCCGTAACTCCAGTCGCAGATGAACAACGCGCGCTGGTACTTTTCGGGAAATTTTGCTCCGGTGCCGAACACAATTCCCGTCGGTGAGCCGGGGCCGATATCGACCGCCGAGGGCAAGCTGTCTGGGTAATAATCCGGCCAACGATAATTGCCGCTGCGCCAGCCAAATTCGCTACCCGATATTGCGTGGCAGACCATGGTTGGTCGATACCACGGCGACCCAATGTCCCACTCCATGTCCGAGTCATAGGTAAACAGTTCGCCGTTGGGATCGAGCGCGATATCGTATTGGTTTCGATATCCAGCAGAGATCAGCTCGACTGATCGACCGTCTGGATCGGTGCGGCAAATCCAACCACCGGGTGCCATTCGCCCTACCGCGTGTCCCCCTGGATCCCAAATCCGTGGCAGCAATTGGTCTTCTTGCCAAAGCTTCGGCAAGCGCGAGCTGTCGATCGGCGTCAAATCGGTGTGATTGCCGCAACAAAGCAAAATCGATTTCTTGTCGGGCGCGAGAATGATCGCGTGAGGGCCGTGTTCGCCGGAGCCTTGCAGCGGGCGCAACAACGCGACCGAGTCGTACATGTCGTCACCGTTGGTGTCGCGCGCGCGATACAAGCCCGACGGCCTACCTTCCGCTTCGTGGGCCATGACGTACAGGCTGTCGAAGGCACAAAGCAAGCCTTGGGCGAAACCGAGTTCGATTGGAATCGTCTCGATTTTCGTTTTTTGGCCGTCGCGCGAAGGAGTGATCCGATAGAGTTTGCCGTTCTGATCCGACGCGATGAGCCGACCTTTCGGATCGGTCGTCAAACAGACCCAGGAACCCTGGTTTTCGGGGACTTGATAGATTTGCTCGATCTGAAAGCCGTCGAGGACGCGGATGTCCTTGGTTTCTTGGGCCGACCAAGCGACAGAGATCGGTAGGAGCGACAATAGTCCGATAGCAAAACGGCGAATGTGGTTCATGGGGTACTCGAATGGTAAAAAAGAAACTCGGGCGCGAGGCCTTTTCGTAGAACGAAATTTACGAAATGCTCGATCGGGCAAGCGGCTTGAGCGATCTGACCATTTTCGTCGACAATCGACCGGCTGCCAAGCATTGAACAATAACACGATTTTCGTCTAAACTCGCGGTTTCGACGGACCGATACCCTCACGCCCGAAATAACGATCACCAGCCGGCGGTTAGGCCAGCGACGCATGAGAATCCTATGCCAGACTCCCAAATTCGCGCTTTGCAAGGTTACGTGGAGTTGTTGAATAACAACGCGCTGTCGCACGTGGTTCGCACGGCAAGCTCGTTGGGGATCATTAACGCTTTGGTTGATGGCCAAAAGCAGATCGACGAACTGGTCGAACGCTGTCGACTTTCGCGAAAGGCGCTCGAACCGTTTATGGCCGCACTTGTGCAAAGTCCATTGGTCGAGCAATACGGCGAATATTACGCGCTTTCTCAAGCAGCCCGCATGATTCCCCCGCAGCTTTCGGATTTGGGCGATGCCCATTGGCAGCATCTGGCAAAATTTTTGCGCAGCGGTCAATCGCTGCCGGATCAACCAAACTTGGCTGCGACGGAGGACGATTACCTTAGCGCATCGCTGCTGCACGAGTGGATGCAAACCCCGGCCGCGATGAGCGCCGTCACCGCCTTGGATGTCGGTCGGCATCGCCACGGAATGCGAGTCTTGGAATTGGGTTGCGCTTCGGGCGTCTTTAGTTTAACGTTCGCCCACAACGATCCGACCAGTCGGTTCGTATTGGTCGACACCGCAGATCGAATGCAACTTGCGCAAGGTGGCGCGGAGAGTCTCGAAGTCAGCGACCGGCTGGAGTTCATTGAACAAGATTATTTCACCTACCTGCCCGAAGCAAACTCGTTCGATATGGTCATCATGGCCGGCGTCATTCACCGGCATGACGAATCTCAAGTTCAGCAACTGATCCAGGTTGCCGCGAAAGCTCTAACTCGCGGCGGCGAGTTTTGCATTGTCGATGTGTTTCCGGGCCAAGATCGCGGCAATTGCTTTCGCGCGGTGTTCGAATTAGAGTTGGCCATGCGCACCTCGCGCGGACAATTGCACTCAGCGTTTTTGTTGCAGGATTGGCTGCGCACTGCGGGCTTTGGCGACCTTCAATTCACGCACCTTCCCGCCCCGCCTTATCTCTGGGGCCTCATCGTCGCGCCGTTATTGTGAGCGCCTGCAAAATACCAAACTGGAGACGGCAAGCAATTAGCGGGCCTCGACTGGCTTTTCGTCAATCAGCAGTAAGCGAATTGGATGCTCGAACTTGCGCGACATGACGATATTGGTCGCGGTATCTTTCATGTCATAAACCACGGACCATCGCGTGTTTTGTTGGGCGACGTCCTTCAACAGCCCCAAGGCTTGATCCGAGCTTAATTTGCCTTGACTCTTCGACAAACGCTGTTTGATTTGTGCGTAACGGGCGCACAGCGCCGAGGCGCGATCCTGATTTCCATGCAGACAAAAATTTGTTGCTGCTTGCCAATTCTCGTCGTTTCGCATGACGTTCATTTGGCGATCATCAAGCTCAATCAGTGCCGAATGTCCATGTAGATCGGCCAACAAATAGTGAATCTGAGGGCCACCGTCGAAATCAAGGTTATATTTTTCGAATACAGCGATTCCCTCCTCGATAGTTTTGCATTGGTCCAGCACCAAGCGAATGATTCGCAAGCTTCCGACTGTTGGCTTTTCGGGATGTTCCGGAAGTTCAGCGCTATCTACCGCCGCCATGCCGACGACCAAGCCGTGTTCATTCATTCCGTCAAAGGGAATCAGCGGTGCTCGAAGCAAAGCTGCACGCCCCTCCAGCGATTCGAATTTCTTGTCTTGTCGTTCATATCCGAGGTAGCTCACGTCGACCATCGAAACGGAGGCGTGGCCATCGGGTGAATCAGTAAACAAGACGAGCGCGGGATTTTCTTGCCAGTCAAAGTTGCGGCCATAAACTGGATGGTGTTGGTCCCCCATCGCGACAAACAACGAGCAGGCCCAACGACGAGTCGCTGGCTGGATCAAGCCAGTTTCGATCGTCGCGTCGGCGGCATACCCGCCGAAGAACTTCATCACGTACAGTGGGTGATCGTCGATTCGAGCGACACTTTGCAACGTCCGCAAGCGCTGTTCGTCATCCTGGAGAACGGCTGGCTTGGACTGGTGCTGACTTTCCGTCTCTAAAATCGCGTGAGTGGATTGACTGCTTGCCGTTGCGCGGCAACCCAACGCTGCGCAGATGGCCAACAACCAAACCGAGCCGGGGTTATTGCTTTTGATAATCTTCATTGCGACTTCCACAACAAGAGTTAAGTAGTATTGTATTCGCTCGGATAGACGATGCGATTAAGCCTGCGCCACATAAAGCAAAATCGCGAAGAAATGCCAAGCGCTGCCGGCAATCACCAGCAGGTGCCAGATTGCATGAAAATGGGCCGCTTTGTGATCGATGACCAAGAATACCGTGCCGATGGTGTAGCAAATCCCGCCGTATAACATCCACCACAAAGCCACGGCCGGAACCAAACCAGACAGTGGAAAGGCAGCAGCGACGTGCAGCCAGCCCAACACGATGTAGATCCAGATCGCGACGCCGTCGATACGATGTGCGAACAACAGCTTGGACAAAAAACCGGTCAGCGCGACGGCCCACAACAAGAGTGAGAAATACCACCAACCACTATTGGCTAGGTAGGCGACGCCAAATGGCGTGTAGGTCCCTACGATCAGCAAGTAAATAAACGCTTGGTCGAGAATTCGGAAACGGCGTTTCCAGTGCGGCGAGGAAACGCTATGCGATAACGTGGAGCAACCGAAAACGGCAACGAGCGCCGCGCCGTAAACGCCACAAGCCGCAATGCGCCAAACCTCGCCTTTCGAAATCACACAAACGGCCAAAACCAAAGCGGCCACAATGCTCAGCACAAACCCAAACGCGTGCGTAATCGAGTTGATAACTTCGTCAGGTTCGGGACGGAACATGCGGTTTTCCCTCTTGCTCACCAGCGCGACATCGCATAACAATTCACCAGCAAGTTTCGGTCAGTTATCGGCAAATAGGAAAGTAATATCGTGGGCAACAAAATATTTGGAATCGTGGTATTTGTCTTGATACTAACCGTTACCAACATGGTGAGCGAGTCGGCGATCATCGCCTACGAGCAAGTCCCCGTACATTCGCCGCCAAACTCAATCGTAGCGGCCGGAACAACTTCGGGGCACGCGGTTAGCGTCGAACGCGCTGATACTTTTTTGGCCGTCGTAATTCAAAATGATAACAACGACAAGTCAACTCGTGTCGGCCCACGAGCTTGGGGAAAGCTTATCAAAGCAGGAATCTTGTGCGTTTTCTTGCTCGGCGGCGGCGCGGTCTGGCTGTTTAATAAACTCAAGCCACAGTAGACGCTCGATGGTCCATGCCCGCGCGACTTACTTCGCCAAGTCGACACAGATGCATTCTTTATCGTTGCGGATGTAGGCGTGGCGATTGGCAAGCGCCGGCATGCTCCATACGACATCGCGTCCAAACGCCGTGTTGGTCGGTTCGATCACTTTGGCTCGGTCGATTTCTTCGTAACCGTTGGTGCCGATCCGCGCGATAATCAGTTCGCCCCGCTCGTTGAACAGCCAATAGCGATCGGCTTGGCGGACGAGGAATGCGGTTTCGGAGCCTTGCGTACGATCACCGCCATATGGCCCGTTCGATTCCCACAATCGCTTGCCGCTGGGAATTTCCAGAGCGACAAGCGGACCCTTTTGATCGCAGCCGTAGATCACGTTTCCGTCGACGATGGGCTGTACGTTGACCGGCGAGATCGCGCTGCGAGCCTGGTCGCGCCAGACTTCTTCCGCGCCTGGTTTGTCGTTGGAAAGCTTGAGCAACAAGCTCTTGGACGAATAGCCAGCGGCGTACAAATGCTCGCCGACCACTACCGGCGACATGATGATCGAACCGCTGGTCGCTTCGTAAGGAACCGACCAATATTCTTTGGCTGTTTCCGGATCGATGGAAGTCACCGCGTCGGGTCGCAACAAGATGAGCTGCCGCGTTCCACCAGCCGTAATAATCGTCGGCGGTGAATAACCCTGTTCTTTGGAAGTTCCAAATCGCCAGATTTCCTTCCCCGTCATCTTGTTGAGGGCGACGACATGAGTCCCTTCGCCACCAGCGAGCGTGATAATTTTGTCGCCATCGATCAGTGGATGTCCGGCGTAGCCCCACAGCGCGGCTTTGGTCTTGTATTCTTTTTTCAAATCCTTGGACCAAAGAACTTTGCCTTCGTCGCTGGTGTCGAGGCAGAACAAATCCCCTTCGGCACCCAAGGTGTAAACCCGATTGCCATCGACAGTCGGCGTGCAGCGCGGCCCGGCAGGATATGAAATCGTGTACTTTACGGGGTACTCGTGTTTCCAGAGGACTTTGCCGGTCGCTTCGTCCAAGCACAACACGCGCTCCTGGCCGCTGAATTCCTTGCGCTCGAAGTTGGCGACTTTGACGTTTTCGGCGGTAACGTAGTCGGCCACGTAGACCTTGCCATCGGCGACGGCCGGGCCGGCATAACCGCCAGCGACTTCGGCCCGCCACAAAATTTTCGGCCCGCCCTCGGAGAATTTTTCAACAAGTCCGTCTTCGCGCCAGACATTGTCGCGCTTCGGTCCCATCCACTGCGGCCAATCGTCAGCCCGGATGCTCGAATTCGTCGACACGATGACAACGCAACAGATACATAGCAAGCGACTCGCCATAAAAAATCCTTTGTGACTTCGTAAAAAACTCGGACCTCGCACCGCAAGGCGTTCAGCGGATGCCTCAATATAACTTACCAACGAACATTTCTCAGTCCCACACCCTCTGTGCGGTTGCAGCCGCTTTTGCGAAAGTAGTCCAATTAACAAGTCACATCAGTCGAGGCCTTAGTCATGCAGCATATGCCCGCCGAGAAAAATTTCTTGCGGATCGAAGACGAATCGCTCTGCAGTTACGACAGCAGTCGGTTTGTGATCTTCGAAGCCCCGTATGAGCACACTTCGTCGTACCGATCCGGCTCGCGCCAAGGCCCCAGCGCGATCGTGCGCGCGTCGCACTTTGTCGAGTTCTACGATGAGAGGCTGGAGCAAGAATCAGTTCGCATGGGCGGCATTTGCACCGTCGAGCCGTTGGATTTTGCGGGCAAAGTCGATCGGTTCGCGGTGGCGCACGTCGACCAGCAAACGGACAAGCTGTTGAAAGACGGAAAATTTCCCATCATGTTGGGAGCTGAACACACGGTGACACTGGGTGCAGTTCAAGCTTTTAAAAAAAGATTTCCGAAGCTTAGCGTACTACAAATCGACGCCCACTCCGATCTTCGCGAGTCGTATGAAGGAAATCGTTATTCGCACGCCTCGGTGATGGCGCGAGTCGTGGAGCTTGGCGTTCCCCTCGTGCAAGTCGGCATTCGCGCTTTGTGCATCGAAGAGGCGGAGTTCATTCGCAATGGCGGCACGGCCCTTACTTTGTTCGCCCATCAACTGCGCGAGATGCCGACAAAAAATTGGGTCGATCAAGTGATTTCGCATTTGGGGGAGCAGGTCTACATCACGATCGACGCGGACGGATTTGATCCCAGCGTTATTCCTGCAGTCGGCACCGCCGAGCCGAACGGCCTAACTTGGAATGACGGTCAAGCGTTGTTTTCAGAAGTCTGCGCCGGGCGACAAGTCGTGGGCTTCGATGTGGTGGAAGTCGCACCCGATCCCGGTGCAACACTTTCCGAGTACACGCTGGCCAAGCTTATCTACCGACTCATCGGCCTGATCGCGCGACGACGTTGAAAATCGAGTGAGAAAGGCCATAGGGCGAGTGTGTTATAATTGAGGCCGGCTATCGAAGTAGTTGAGACCAATATCTGCCAATGGCCCATTTGCTAGAATTGACTCGTCGAATTGAAATCAAATTCCGGGGTTGAGTATGAACGTCCGATGGCAAGACTTTGTGGAGGAGCGCAAGGAATTGATGGGTGGAAAGCCGACTTTCAAAGGGACGCGGCTGACGGTCGAGTTCGTGCTGCGCCAGTTGGGGGCAGGAATGACCGAAAATCAACTGCTGGAACAATTCCCGACTCTCAAACCCGAACATCTTCCCGCCGCGCTTCTATACGCCGCCGACTTGGTGACGATGGATCAAAGCATCTACAAGTGAGTTCGCCGTGCGGTTGTTGGTAGACGAAACCGTAGCGCGCGACGTGGTGACTTGGCTTCGCACGAGCGCACTTGCCCGACTAAAAGCTATTTGGTCGATGATTGAAGCCAATGCGGTGGGACGATTCATTGTTGTCACGGAAACAAGAATCCGTGTTCGCGCTTTGCCCAGTGCCAATTGAGTAACGCGTCAATGAACTTGGGAAGCAACTGGAGATTTGGCATCAGCGATTTTTTCAAGTTCCGGATAAACGTACTTCTCCAAGCATTCGTCGCCGATTTGGATGGTTTCGTTGACGTTGAGATTTCCTTTGACGATCTGCGCGGAATTGATCGCAAAGAGGCCGGGGATTGAGGTTCGGACGGGTGGTAGATTTTCGGAATAGTTGAGCGTCGGCAAGGCCATTACGGAACGGGCCCGGGCGACTTAGAATTCGACGACGTCCGCGCGGCTGAAATCGGGATACATTTTTTCGAGAGTCGACAGCAAACGTTCGCGAATCGACGAATCGCTTTCTGCAAAAGCTGCGTCGTCGGTTGAAGCAACGTATTTCGGCAAGTACACCAGCGAGTGGCCGCCTAGTTCGCTGGGGTTAACGATGGCCGTCATTTCAATCACGCCGGTCAGCGGAATGTCGCTATCGGTGATATTGGTCACATAGTAACCCGCCAAAGGTTTTCGCAACAGCAGCGAAGCGCAAACTACGCCCATGTAGCGGACGTTTTGAAAGCGGGCGTGTTCTTGCTCGGTTAAATCGGGACAGACGCGACTGATCAACGAACTGGGCATCGTAAGGATGAGCCGATCGAACCAGCGCTCGCGTTCGCCGGCGAATTGAACGCGAAGTTGCTTTCGGGCTGGATCAAAGCGGATTTCTTGCACGGCGTGATCGGGGCAAAGTTCAACATCGGCATCCTCAAGTCGATTGCAAAACCGTTCGAGAACGCTCGCGTAACCGCCGGGGACGTAGCCAAACATTTCGCGCTTCATGCCGGTGCGACGTGCTTTGTACATGCGGGCGATATACGACCAAATAAAGGCCGCCGAGGTTTCGCGATAGGTTTCTCCCAATTTGGCTCTCAGTAGTGGGAGCCAGATCTTTTCAAATGTTTTGTTGCCCGAGAGCTTGCGCAGCCAGCGCTCGACCGGAATTTTTTCG
>JANMEB010000096.1:0-4219 GCA_031376585.1 Planctomycetota bacterium
ATAGCCTTTGCCTCGATGGCGATAGTCGCAAATGAAGGCTGAGATCCCATGAGAATTAAACCATTTGGCAATGTCGTGTCCTTCATGTCCCATCGCCAGTCCCCCGTAACCACCGCCCGGGCAAATTACGATGGCAGCTCCTTTCGACTCGGACTTGGGAGCCAAGTACACAATCAAAGTCGGCTTGTCTTTTTCCTCCACTCCATTCGCACCGGGAGCCCCCTGAGCCCATAACAACTCAGTCGTCGGCTCGTCCGCACTTGACCTGCCAGCGCCGATTACAAAAAGCAAAGCAATTCCAACCAAGCGGCCCCAATGCGATTTCATTTGCATGGTTACCATTCTTTTGAAAGTCAGCAAAATTCGTTTCAAGCAACAATTCCCGTTTTTGATTTCATTACAGCGCACCGATTCAGCGGATTTTCCGCCCGGAACCGGACCGACGCAATAGACCACGCCCGCCGCCCGATGCACGCGGCCAAATTCGCCACCCCGTGAAGAAATCAATCCAAAATGTCGCCTAGAAAGAAAGACATCTTCACGAAGTCAAAGGACGGTTTCTGACCACCTTTTCCCGGTTGCTCCCAACCCCGTTGCGCCACAACCGCCCCCAGCCCTTCGGTGTTTTCAAACGCCGTACGTCGGCGCACGTAGGCCGAATCGTCGTCGGTCCGAAGCGAAAGTTCGCATTTTGCGAACTTTTGGCCTTGCCGGTTCGCATTTTGCGAACTAGAATCGAATGCTAAGCCGATCATGAAAGTATTCCATGCGGGTCATCTCCAAATCCAGGCTTCGCGAATTTTGGCAGGTCCCAAGGAACTCGGCTGCCGAAGGTCCCCTGCGGGCTTGGTACACGCACGTCAATAGTCAAACCGTGTCGTGGCAAAACTGGGGAGACGTAAAACGCGAGTTCGGAACCGCCGATTTGGTAGGCAATTGCGTGGTGTTCAACATCGGCGGCAATAAATTTCGCCTGGTGACCCGCATCCTTTATCCCAGCCAAAAGGTCTTTGTTTTAAAAGTGATGACTCACAAGGAATACGACGATAAGCGGTGGCAAGAGGACTGTGGCTGTTTTTCGCCGCCACCGAGCAAAACCAGGCCACGATGGAGGAAAAGGTGATCTCATGCGAACAGACGCAACACGAAAAAGATGGAAGCTTCGCGATTCCTACATGGATTTGATCAAGCAATTTCCGCTTGCCTCGATCAAGAACGAGAAACACCTGAAAGCCGCGCAACGCGTGATCGACGAAATTCTGTCTCGTGGAAAGCTGGACGAAGGAGAAAAGCAGTTTCTCGATGCGCTGAGCGATTTGGTTGCTATCTACGAGGACGCACATCATGTGATCGAGCCGGCCTCAGACGCGGAAATGCTTCGCCACCTGATGGAAACGAAAGGAATGACGCAGACCAAATTGAGCCGTGAAACGGACATCTCAAAGTCGATCATCTCCGAAGTGCTTGCCGGTAAACGTCCGTTGAGCCGTCAGATGATCCGTACGCTGAGCAGTTACTTTCGAGTACACGTGAGCATCTTGGCAGCCAATATTTAACGCCGCAGCATTCCAGCCGCCGGGCGCTAGCCCCGGTTTCTTCAAACACCGAACCAACTCGTACAGAGCCACAGGGTCACAGTGACCGGAGAAAACGCCTGCGCTGTGAGGCAATCTCCCGACCCCGCAGAACATCGGGTCACACCGCGCGCCGTTCGTCCCGCATTGTTTGGCGTTCGCTCCGCCCAAACATTCTTCATCTCCGTGCCTCCGTGTCTCGGTGCGCCCGATTCTGCGTCTTTGTCCCGCGCGCCTATGTTATAGTCAAGGGACTTTCCCCCAAGCTCGCAAAAAAAGCGCGGAGACGCAATCATGTCCCGGAAACTTTCCCGTCGTCGATTTGTTCAATCTGCTGCGGTATTCGGCATTGGACTTCCGACAATTCTCCCATCGGGAATATTGACGGGCCAATCACCTAACGAGCGAATGTCGTTTGCGTGTATAGGGATGGGTGGCCAGATGCGAGGTTACTTGATCCCAGAACTCGCCAAGCTCGATCAACAAATCGTCGCTATTTGCGATGTCGACAAACGCCAGCGTGATAGTGCGCAGCAAATCAAAGGGCTGACCGATGCCCGGTCGTATCACGATTATCGCGAGCTGTTCGATAAAGAGTCGGGCGTTGACGCTGTGATCATCGCCACGCCGGACCATTGGCATGTCCCCATTTGCCAAGCGGCGTTGCAAGCCGGCAAACATGTTTATTGCGAAAAGCCACTGGCCCATAGCGTTGCCGAATGTCGCGCTTTGGAGAAGCTGGCGACGAGTCACCCTAACTTGGCGACCCAGACGGGAAATCAAGGCTGTTCGACCGAGGGCTTTCGGCGGAGTTTTGAAGTCATTCAATCCGGACTGCTCGGTCAAGTCACTGAAGTCCACGTCTGGCATCCAGCTCATAGTTGGCCCAATGGCGTCGACCGTCCGGCCACTAGTGACCCAATTCCCGAGGGACTCGACTGGAATTTTTGGTTGGGCTCAGCTCCGGCGCGCCCCTACAACAACGAGATCTATCATTTGGCTAAGTGGCGCGGCTGGTACGATTTTGGCGGGGGTTCGATGGCGGACTTCTGTTGTCATGGATTTCAACTTGCCTACCGGGCATTGGAGCTCGATGCTCCCACGCGAATCGCAGCAACTGGCGAGAACCTGGGACACGAGTCGTATCCGACACGTTGTACCGTGACATTCGACTTTGCGGCCAAAGGCAAACGGGGACCTCTTAAACTTTTCTTCTACTCCGGCGAGAAACATTTTCCGCCGAACGAAATTACCCAAGGCCCAGTCGATTCGACTGGCTGTTTGATTGTTGGCAGCGAAGGAACACTCTCTGTTGGTCTTTGGAATACCGATTGTAATATCCGGCTAAAAGGTGCCGCAGAATTCCGTGGCGCCGATCAACCGGAAGTGGCCAAGATCCCAAAGACTCAGCCTCGCATCGATACCGAGGTACTCAAGTGGGATCCCAAACGCGCGGCCCAAGGGCAGCGTCCTCGGTGGAGTCAAGTCAACAACTCGCACATGTTCGAGTGGGTATTGGCCTGTGCCGGCGACGCCAAATCCTACTCCCCGTTCGAGATCGGAGCGCGAATCACCGAAGTCGGAATGCTCGGCGTGTTAGCGCTGCGCATGCAGAAGCCAATCGTTTGGGACGCGGCAAAACGCGAAGCGGCCGGCCTGCCCGAGGCCGATACGATCATCGATCCAAAACCCTCGACCGATAAATATTTTCCGCGTTGACAAACGGTGACTTGGCGTTCGAGCCGGGGTCTGACGCGTTTTTCGCGCGCAATCTCTGGCACATTAAACAGTACCTGTGCCGAAATACGGGTCTGACCCCCTAAAGCGTTCCGGAAATCGCGGCCTCATCTTGCACGACAATGGTTTTGCCGTAGGAGATAACGACAAACCTCTTGAAGCAGCTTAGCGCCGAGCGCGATGTCGCAAACTGCGGCGCGCATCTTGACGCCTCGCATCGCCGTTCTCTGCGGAGCGCGGTCGCAGGACTTATGGTCGCATTGGCCGGTGGCGGCGCCTCGACGTTGGTTGCCGCGAGTCAATCGCAGATGGAGGCGAAGCGTTATCGTCGATTCGGCGGAGCGTCGAGCGAGGCCGCTCGTACCGCGGCTTGCGGTGGCCGCCCCAATCCGCCGCGCGATTCAGATTAGAATCCAGATTGCCACCTCGCGGCCGTCCCAGAGTAAATTAATCCACGCCAACGGGGTGCATGACGAGAAAGAGCTGCGTTCCCTTTGCCTGGGTTACTTCTTGTTCGGTCAATCGAGCGAATTTGGCGCGTCGCGGATTCCCCAGCGAGCGGCCGGGTTTATCCCGGTCGTCTTCACCGCCGTCGTCTTCCTGGCAGTACGGACCGCGTGTTTTATCCCGGTCGCCTTGTTTTAATTCCTGTTCCATTCTTTGAACGTCATCAATAAAAACCAAACCCCCACGGCCGGCCGGGGAACCCCCGCCCGCTCGCCAAGAACTGAAAACCGTTTGGTTTCCGCTTTGCGAACTTTGCGGTTAGTCATTATTCGTTTTCCGAATGAGCCGGTGGCCGCGCAGTTGAAAGCCGCGTTCGGCCAGCCGAGCGATCCAGCCTTGCCGAGTCCCGATGGTGGCCGAATCGTCCAACAGGCCATGTTGAACTTCTTGTTGCGTCAATC
>JANMEB010000148.1:0-1552 GCA_031376585.1 Planctomycetota bacterium
CACGGGCGTTGGAATCTGTCATTGTGAACCTACCGGAAGCGACACAGATTGACGTTGTCGCGCACAGCTTAGGAAATTTGGTGCTACGCAGGTATTTGTACGACGTAGCCCAGTCGCACGAAGGCGCACAATCCGACGCGAGGCTTCACCGAATTGTCATGTTGGGGCCGCCCAACAATGGTGCGGAGCTGGCCAAAAAACTGAAAAAGATTCGCATTTTCAGCATCGTCATGGGGACCAGCGCCACGCAAATGGCCGATCTAAAGGACGCTGAATTGTCGCTGGAGCTGGCGATTCCCCAAGCCGAATTTGGAATTATCGCCGGCAACGGTTCGATTGGCCCGCTGACCAATCCGCTGCTTGAAGGAGAAAACGATTTTTTTGTTCAAGTCGAAGAGACCCGCTTGCCTGGCGCGGCGGACTTTATCGTCGTGGATGCCGCGCATGGGTTTTTGTTGACAGCGCCGGAAGGACGAACGGCCGCAAGCAATTTTTTGGCGAATGGCTTTTTCGCCTCAGTCGATGATCGCCATCCGATTGCCGCCGATGCTATGCCGATAGTTCCGGAAAAGAAAAAGGACAGGAATTGAATCCTGTCCTTGAGTTGAAATTGGATTGTTACACCCGTTCCCTGACTATCTCGTGCGGAAAATTTGCGACAGTCCAAACGTGAAGAACGCTTGCATGCCGAAATTGATAAGCTCTTCTTTCGGTTTGAATCGCAGGATCAACGTGTCTCCCGGTCGGACTAGCAATCGCTCGCGCGGATCGTTGAGAGCGCGGTTCATGTCAACGCTAATAGCAATCTGGCGACTTCCCGGCAACGGTCGCAGTACGATTAATTCGGATGGTGGAACGGAACCAGCAGAGCCGACCAGACCGCCTTGTCGCGCTTGCTGGCCAACACCCAGTGATTGGCCGGAGCGAGCAACCGCAGTTAGCACATCGAGATCGTAATCGCGCGGTAACGGAAACTCACCGCCGCCAAGTAATCCGCCGGTGTAATAGACTTCCGACTCGCGGTTATCCACATAGACGATATCGCCGTCGCGCAGAATAACGTCTTCAGGTTTGAATCGTGGGATTTCGCCTGGCCGCAATCGCAATGGTATGCGAATCGAGTTGGCGTCATCGGGCCGATCCGGGATAACTCCAAAGGGAAAATTGCTAGGATCGTTGTGTTGATAGAATTTTTTCAGTTGAGCGTCTTGTTCAGCGAACTGCATGCGGTCGCCGCGCAGAACGCGAATTTCGGCTTGGGCGTTTACACCGGGCAAGCCGCCGGTCAACGAGAGTGCGTTGAGCACATCATTTTTGTAAGCCGGCAACTGAAGTACGAATCCACGGCTACTAAAGTCGCTGCGTTCTGTAACCGCGCTATCGCCTCGGTTCGCTGTCGCCACTGCGTTGCCGTAGTTGGTGTTGTCTTGTCGAACGACGAAGACGCGGTAAGTTCGCTCTTGCATCAGCGTGATGATCACGCGAGCACGTTCTTGCAGCACTTCTGATTCGACGTAGGATCGTTTGATCAACTCCTCGGCTTGCTGTAATG
>JANMEB010000163.1:0-5384 GCA_031376585.1 Planctomycetota bacterium
GAGAAATTAAAAACCGCGAGCAAAACAAGAGCAGTATGAGCGGCGCGCTAATCCAGCGTCTCAAATCCGAGGCGACTCAAGTCCGTGGCCGAATCCAAGGAATCGACCGCGCACTAATAAAACTTGAAGTAATGCTGCATCAGATGGCGGGCGAGGCAAAGGATTGAACCGGTAATCAACAAGCCAAGGCTGAGAATTCATGTATTCGCCACGCCACACCGGTTAGTGAAAACTGTTCATAGATGAGGAAGTTTGCCTTCCCGCATAAAGCCTGTGTACTTCGTCATTTCTCAAAATTTCTGTGTTTTCAGCCGGTTTTTCACTTTCAGAATTTTTTTGGTAACGTCTCAGGATGCTTTCCGCTTGGACTTATTGGCGGCAATGTGCTGCTCAAACAAGTACGCAAATTAGTCAAAGGGAAAGTCATGAAACGCTTTTACACAATTCTGTTCGCTGGACTCGTTGGAATGTCTCTGGTCGTCGCAGAAGCTTCGAATGCTTCCGACGACAAAGGGAAAGCGAGGAGAACAACCAGCGTCAAGCAATCGTCGAACTTGCGAAGTTCGGCCGGGATGATGCAGGGTAACGGACAAAACTTCAAACCTCAGATTCAGAGACAACTACCAAGCCGGAACCTGCAGCAATCCGCTGGTTTGAGTGTGACGAATAAGATCGCACCGAAGTTAAGTCGCGTGGAACCGAGCCACAAAATAAGTGGCCGAGCGATCACGAAGGCAAAGGTCAGCGCGCCAACCCTTGCCGGCCACCCCAAGCTCTCGACGGCGATTGCTAAACATTCCTTAGTTGCAAGCAAGTTGGCCGCGGTTCACTTTGCACCTCATCATTGTCACGCGCCGCTGACGTCGAATTTGTGGTGTCACTACTACCCGACGCATTGTCACTGGTGGTGGAATTACTGCGAAAGCTTGCACACTTGCCTGCCGACTCAGTATTACTATTGGAACTGGTATTACGTCTCGTGCCCGCAGATCATTTACAACGGCGTCGTGCAGCCGAAGTACACTTGGTATCTCGGCGTAACCGGAATGTTATTGCCGGGATCAGGTCTAGGAATTGATTCGGTCGCCGCCGGTTCGCCCGCCGAACTCGCAGGTCTTCGGCCCGGCATGGTAATTTCGACGATCAACGAAATCGCCTTGACCAGCGAAGCCGAAATGCAACAAGTCATCGCGTCGTCGGGGGGCTTGTTGAACCTCGTGGTGGTTGAAGCAGCCGACCAGGGCCCTGTCGCGATCACGGTACAAATGGCGATGGTAACCAGCGTGAAGTACTAAGAACCGAAGGCAAAAATTCCATGGGCTGGCGCCGATTTGCGTCCGCTGCGGGGGATTCGGAGGAAATTGAGGGGGCCGACCCTTTCCGCGTCTTTGGACAGAATCGCATAATGACCCCGGGGAGTACATCCTTCCCGGGGTTTTTTTAGCCGGGCAAGTTGCGAAGTGGTCATTCACCATCGTCTTTGCGGTGGACTTGCGTTTCCGCTTCGCCGCGCGCTGAGCGGCCATCGGATGCGACGGTACCGGCAGGGGAGGTCAACGGCGGCAACTCAAACGTACGTTGCTCTTGGGATACGAAGACTTCATCCAGTTCCGTTTCGTCGACGTCGCGCCTTAATAGTAAGTAGATCGCCGCGGCCATACACCAAAATTGTGCGTACAAGAAGGCAACCGCGACCGACTTGAAGAGGCCAATCCAGAAACCGAGCACCGATTGAGAAGTCCTGAATAATCCGGAAGTGGTTGGCGCCGCTAGTGCCCCAGAAGTCGATGCGGCGGCGCTAGCTGCAACATTCGTTTCGATCGTTGAAATGTCTCGGATGCTTTTGATTCGGTCGGAATCACCGAGGTTCGCTCCCCATGACGTCGACCAATACGAAAGGTTTTCGATTCCGCCGGTCACTTGTGCGACTACCAGCCAGCAAAGTCCTCCGAAAACGATCGCGACCAGTGCGTAAAACGCATAGTTCAACGGCCGCTGAAACGTGTAGGCATACGACCGCGTCATCGCGTCGAACGAGTCTTGGCCTTCGGTGCTGATCGCAGCAACGGTGAGCGGCCAACCAAACGCCAAACCCAAAAGGATCACGGCCATGACGGTGGCAAGTGCGATCACAACAAAGTAGAACAAGCTGACAACCAACAAGGTTAAATCGAACTTCATCAACAGGCCGGCGAAAAAAGTCAATAGGCACAGCAGAAACACTCCGATGAGCGGAAGTATCAGCGCGGTTGCACAACTGGGAAGTTGTCCCCAAGCGAATCGAAGTGCATCGTTAAAATCAAGGGCTTCGTTACGCGTGTATTTCAGTATGGCAATGCGAGTGATTGCGACACCGATAAAACTCCATACGACGATCGTCCACAGGCCACCTAGCAGCAAATAGAGAAATGGTCGCAAGCCGCTGAACTGCCGGAACATTCGCCCGAACGGCTCGGTGAAGCGATGGAACACAACTGCCGGACCGTTCACAGGAAGGCCAAACAGTGCGCCTTGAGATTTGCCTGGCGTCGATCCGAAAATTCCCACGTGAGGGCTGCCGACTTCGTTAATGAATTCCGCGAACAGGGGATCACTTTTCCCGATCACTTCGGGATTGACCATCGCCCACTGGCAAACTTTCCAGCCGACGGGTGTGGCCAACACGCCGATCAGGGCCAGTAGCAACACTGGAATGCTGACCGCAACCGGCAAGGATCGAAAAATGAGTGTCCAGGGGAACAGCTCGCGCCAGGCAATCGTTCGAATCTCGTTGTGCTCAGATTCCATTGCAATTCGCTCGGTTGATGTAATTAGATGAAACCGTCATTCGCGGTTGGCCAGAATTGGCTGAATCAGAGTCGCTTATTATAAATCAGTGACCGGTCAAAGTAAGCGCTGCGCTGACTGCGATTTTCAATAATGCGAAATTCTCAGTCCGGCTAGTCAAAGTTGCACTTCGTCTGGATCGTCTGGGTCGATCAAGCCGACGTCGGATTCCCCTTCTTTGCTGGGATCTTCCCAGGGTAAGCCATATCGTTCGCCGAGCCAATGGCTCAAGTCCAAGTGTTGGCAGCGTTGGCTACAAAAAGGTGTGAACAGATTTTCTTCGCTAGGAACAGCTTTGCCGCAGATCGAACACCGGTTCGTATTCATCAGATTCGAAACCTATTGCGGCTATTTGGGCGGAAGAAACTCAAGTTTTTCGCGAGCTTGGTAAATCAAATCTTGGGCCCACTGTTGATCGCCGTAAAGTAGGATCACCGAGTCGCAAATGTTCCGCGCGTCATCCGGGCTGGCTTTGTCGCACGAATCCAGCGCGTTTTGAATCCGCTGCCGGCCAAGGGATTTTTCGCGTTCGACGTCGAGTTTGAACTTGACGGAATAGGCTTTGGCGGCGGCCAAAATGCGGCCTGACATTGGGTCCAAGCCTTCGTTGGCCTCATAGAGCGTGATCATTGCAAGAAGCTTTTTGTAATCGCCCGGCGAATCGAAATCGGTCAATTCCATAAATTGCCGTTCCATCGGCTTGAGCGTCTCAACGTTTCGGCGATTCATGTTGTTGCGAAAACGTATCGCATCGGCGATCTCGCTGAGCTGGCGGACTTCAGTGGAGCGTTCGTGCTCGGGATAATACTTCAAAAATGATTCCATCGGTTCTTGGGCCCGTGTGGGGCTGGCCGCGCTGGCATCAATCAGGGCGAGAAGATCCTCGGCCGTCGGGCGACGAAACGCGAAATACAAACCGACGACCAAAACCGCTAACACAGCCAGCAGCGCCAAAGCCAAAGGCACGATTCCCCAAGCGCGCGTCGATTCGGTTCCATCGTCCGAACTAGAAACGATGCGCGGCACCGGGCTATAAAAATCCGGTTGAGGAACAGGCAGCGGCAATTCTTCCAAACGAATCTCGCGAGTTTCCGGCTCGGCAGCCGCGGTGACCACTGCAGGCAGGCGGCGAGTTCCAAAGACGCCTTTGGACGCTGTGACTGATGCGTCGTTGGCTTTGGGATTGATCGCAAATTCGCTATCGACCGATTGGTCGCCGCGTGAGATTGCACGCGTCTTATTATCGGTGTCGCTCGACTCGGTTTTGGCTTCTGCGTGGTCGCGCAGATGCGTTTGGAGGTCGACCAAGTATTTCGAAAGCGCGAGGCTGGTGGCGAACCGCTTTTGTGGATCCTTTTCCAACAGCCGGTGAATCACGGCCGCGAATTCCCGCGGAACCGATGGCACTAACTTGCGAATACTCACCGGTTTGACCGACGTAAGATTGCGGATGGTTTGCTCCAGCGTCTCTCCCTTCAGCGGCGGGCGGCGCGAGAGAAGCGTATACATGACCGCGCCCAGCGAATACATATCGCTGCGCGGAGTGACTTTGTGTCCTTTAGCCTGCTCGGGGGCCATAAAGTCCATCGTGCCGACCACGCCTCCTTCGCCTGTCAGCGCCGATGATCCGAATGTCTTGGCGATTCCAAAGTCAGTGATTTTGACGTTGCCCGATGTTTCGCGAACAAGATTTCCCGGCTTGAGATCGCGATGGATGATGCCGCGATTATGAGCGTGCTGCAATCCCGCGCAAACATTCAGCGAGATTTGCAAGACTTGTCGCCAGTCGAACAGCACGCCGTCTTTCTGTAGCGCAAACAAGCTTTTGCCTTCGACAATTTCCATCGCAAAGAACAGATTGCCCTCGTCTTGGCCGTAACCCAAAATTCGCACGATGTTCGGATGATCCATCTTGGTCATCGTTGCGATTTCAGATTCGAACCGCAGCCGAAAATGTTCGTCCAATGAAAGCGTCGGCGCAAGGGCTTTGACGGCGACGGTTTGGCCGCTATTGGAATCCACGGCGCGATAGACTGTGCCCATCCCCCCGCGTCCCAGCACGGATTGCAATTCATACGGTCCTAGTCGCTGCTGATTCATGAAACGTAGAAGTCGGCCTGTAGCAAAAAACGACTCAATGAGAACGGAGAATGGCAATTCGCGATGCAATTTCGCTTCGCTTCGCGAAAGTCAGGACGAAACCACGCGGACCCGGCCACGCCATGCACGATTCATTGTAGATCAAGTCGCGAAATCTGGGCAATTCCGCGCAGTCTGCCCGCCTAAAGCAATTTTTGCCCCAACCGCCCGTCGCAAGGCCGCCTGCCATGGTCGCGCGGCCCAGTCGGCTTGATCCGCCGGGCATAATCCGGTCCCATGGGCCGTTCGTCATGCCGAAATTTTTCTTTTCAAATAATCACATCTCGAAAATGCACCCCACCGATTTGGAAATACCTAAGCTGTTGGACCAGTGCGAAGTCAAACGGATCAAGCGCGGCGGTCCTGGTGGACAGCATCGCAACAAGACCGCCTCGGCTGTTGTCCTAAAGCACTTGCCG
>JANMEB010000172.1:0-9421 GCA_031376585.1 Planctomycetota bacterium
CGGCCCATCTATTGCAAAGCTCCTTGTTCGAAACACGCTACAACAGCAACTAAAAATCAATCGACTCTATCTGCAGTTGCAAACTGGATCTTTCATCTGCCGAAAGTTCGTGCCAGAAGTCGAGCAAATGCTCTTGACCAAATTCGGTTAGGCGATCGAGCAAGCGAATTGGCGTTTGCATCTCGTAGAACTTTATGAAGTGAATGGAATCAGCGTTCGCAAATCCGTTTTAATCGAAACCAAGATAGCGGCTAATTCCTTACTTGGGCGGCGCTGGAAGTCGAGCCGAACGCTTTTGGTGCAACCTTGTATCGACACGGAAAAATCAATCCAATTGAAACAATCAACCCAAACGTCAAAAATACCCCAAACCACTTGCGTTATCCATTTTGCTAGTTATTCTGGAATGCTGTCGGCTTGCCGCCGGTTTCATTGTTTATTCAACGTGATTTGGAGCCTTGTCATGCGCATCGCTGTTCGATTGAAAACTATTTTTGCGTTGCTGACAATGGTCGGCATTTCGCTCGGAGCGAGTACAAATTCGTACGCCTCTTGGGGTTACGGTTCGGGCGGCTCCTGGGGAAGTCGGGGCGGCGGTAGTAATGGCGGCAGTTGGGGAGCCAGTCGAGGAGGCTCCAACGGCGGTGGCGTATTACGACGCTTTGCAACTCGAATTCATTCAATCCACACTCGCGGTTCCAGCGGAGGTCAAAGCACTGGCGGCGGAAGCAGCGGTGGTCGCTCGTGGGGCGGCAGCAGCAGTGGCGGCAGTAGCGGTGGTGGAAGCAGCGGCCACTATGCGTCGCGCGGCTGGGGCTCTAGTGGCGGCGGAAGTTCTGGCGGTTCCTATGTTGTCAACGGCTCGCACGGTTCGTCGGGCGGGTCACACGGCGGCAGTTCGGGACAGATCAGTTACGCTCCCAGCTATTCAGGACCAATTTACTCAGCGCCGGTTACCTATGCGGATCCTTCCATGTACGGCACTCCGCTGATGCAAGGTTATTCAATGAGCGAAGGGATGATTGTTCCGGGTAATGAAATGCTTGGTGCTCAATCTGTGATTACGAATCCGCAAGCTCCGAACGAATCGAACAAACCGCCGGTGGCGAGCCCTCCAGCGAATACAGTCAACCCGCAACCATCCGGCAATCCAATGAATCCGATTCCGGAAAACAAAGACACGTCGAAACCAGGTGACGCTCGGCTGCGTATTCATTTGCCGGCCGACGCTCTTGTTTTCGTCAATGGCAAACGGACCAAAACGACTGGCACGACTCGCAGCTACCTGTCGCGCAATTTGGCCGTCGATCAAATGTATCCTTACGAAGTCAAAGCCGTGGTGGTTCGCGAAGGTAAAGAATTGGTGCAAACCAAAGTCGTCGACATGACGGCTGGCTTCGACAAGTCAGTTGAATTTTCGTTCAACGAAGATTCGGAAGTACTCACTTCGCTATCGCTGTCGGTTCCGGCAGACGCCAAAGTAGTTTTGGGTGGCTCGGAAACTTCGACCAATGGCTCGTTCCGTTATTTTTCCACGAAGACGTTGGCCAAAGGCCAATCGTGGTCGAACTACGACGTGGTTGTATCCGTTGTTCGTGACGGGAAAGACGTCACTCGCCGACAAGTCATCACACTTGCTGCGGGCGATTCGCAACAACTGAACTTTGATTTCGGCGATGCGACCACGCTCGTCGCTGCCAAATAACGTCAATTACATTTGATATTTTGCTGCAATCCGAGACCCTTGCGTTCGTTCGAATGCAAGGGTTTTTTTGTTCGAGAACCGCCGGGGGCCGACATTGCCTCGACTCTAGATGGTTTTGTGGCGAAATTGACGGCGCAATAAACAATCCTTGCGGGTAGCGTGAGTTTGGTCCTTCGTTCGCCCTAATCGTAAAACCTCTCGTCCACTGGCTCAACGCCAGCGGGGCGATAGTCTACCGTGCTCCCCGTCGGACGTGTGCCGATGGAAGCCGGATTTGGAACTAGCCCTATTTCTAGTTTTCAAACCCGTTCGTCCACTGGCTCAGGGCCAGTGGGGCGAAGAAATTTCGACAGCGATTTGAGTTGTAACGTAGTAACCGGAGAAATGAGGGCTGGGTCAGTTCGACTTGGCGTATTCCTTCGGATTCGCTAGTCTGGCCGCCAATCGATCCGCGAAGGGCAGGGGACCGATCACAGAAAAATGTGGAGCTTGGTTTCGATGAGCGCCAAAAAATCCAACGAGCAGCGAGCCCCAATCGCGGTCTGGTCCGCTTCGCGCCGACGAATCGCCACTGCGCTGATTGCCTTTCATTTGGCTGCGGTTATTTTCGCACCGCTTTCGCTGGGCGGCGCATTTGAATCGCTGTTTCGACCGTTCCAAATCCTTCGCACCTATGCGACGGTATTGTACCTTGACCACGGCTACCGGTACTTTGCACCCGACCCTGGTCCGACCCATACGATTCGGTTTGAGCACATCTCGGCGGATGGCGCGGCGCATTCTGAAAAGCTACCGGATCGCAAGGCCACGCGCCCAAGGCTGCTGTATCATCGCTGGTTCATGCTGGGTGAATCGCTGGCCACCGAAGTCGCCGCGACGTTAGCGGGCTTCGACGAGTTTTCGCGGACCCAACAGGACTTGCAACTGGAAATGGCCGAACTGCGGAAGCTTGGTCGCATACGCGAAGCGAGTCAACTGCAAACGATCATTGACGACAATCAGCGCGAATTCGACCGGCATTGGGCGAGGACTCTCGCGTTGTCCCAAGCACTCAAGAAACACATTGCGGGGAGATTTCCCGGAGAGACAATCCGCATCTATTCGCAACGACAGTTAATTCCGCGTCCGCACGATATTTGGATCGACAAACCGCTCGTTCATCCAGACTTTGTCGAAGAAATTGAACTGACCGACCCGCAAGCGACGCTCAACGCGGCCAAGACAGAAGAGATCGCCCCTCCAGGAGTACCCGCCCAGTGATGTCGCGGATGGTACAACCCTTTCTAGTTGGATTACGTGCGGCCGCCACTGGTTGGGATCGGTTTTGGTTCACATCCGCTTCGCCACGATTGTTGGGGATCATGCGAATTTTGGTCGGCGCGATGCTGACGTACACGCACTTCGTTTGGTCGCTCGAGCTGCTAACGTTTTTCGGCAACGAAGGCGTTCTGCCGCCCAAGTACGCGGAGCTGTTGTACGGCGATTCGTCTGGTCTGTGGACGCACTTTGCTTGGATTCAATCATCGTGGGTGATGTGGCTGGTCCATCTGTGCGCCATGGTCACCATGCTCTTGTTCACGCTGGGGCTTTGGACGCGAGTCACCGCAATCCTCAGTTTTCTGTTTATGGTTTCGTACGCGCATCGAGCAACTGGCGCGCTGTTTGGGTTGGATCAAATCAATGGTTTTCTTACGTTGTATTTAGCGATTGGGCCAAGCGGCGCGGCGTATTCCCTCGATCAATGGCTTCGAAGCAAACGATCGCTACCAGATTCCGTGCGGCCGAGCATCATGGCCAATGTCGCGTTGCGATTGATTCAAGTTCACTTGTGCGTGGTGTATTTGTTTGCCGGATGCGGCAAATTGCAAGGAGCCAGTTGGTGGAACGGCGAAGCGATTTGGGGCGCGATCGGGAGCCTCGATTATCAAACGGTCGATCTCACTTGGCTCGCGCACGCGATGTGGATCGTCAATCTCGTCACTATCGTGTCGCTTGCTTGGGAAGTCAGCTATCCGTTCCTGATCTGGAATCGGCACGCGCGGCCATTTTATTTGGCGCTGGCAGTAATGGTTCACTTGGGAATTGGGCTCTGCATGGGAATGCTCACGTTTGGCACGATCATGATTATTGCCAACATGGCTTTTCTTAACGCTGACTTCGACCTGAGTTGGTTCAAAAAAAGGGCAGAAGAGAGCGGCTAACAATGACACGAATTGTTTAACCCGGAGCCAACGGCGACGGCATTGACGCTGCGAAAAGGATTCGTCGCCGTTGGCTCCAGGATAAACGACGTTGTGCAGGGTGTGCAAGCTAGAACGAATTAGTGCAGCTCAAGTAGAATGGCGGTACTTGAATCGCGATATTGATTGAACTCGAACGCCAATTCCCGTTTGTCCTATGCGGTATTTACGAATCATTGTTGCCTACGACGGCACTGCTTATGCCGGTTGGCAAATGCAACTCGGAGACCCGACCGTCCAACAGTGGATGCAAAAAGTTTGGCAGCTTATCACTGGCGAATCGATTGTCATCGTCGCCAGAGGTCGGACGGACTCGGGCGTCCATGCGCTGGGACAAGCTTGTGGTGCGATCACAGAATCCGAATTGTCGTGTAGCGACTTGCGTCGAGCACTCAACGCAAATTTGCCCCAAGACATTCGAGTTGTGAAAATCGACGAGGCCCCGCAAGGATTTCACGCGATCCGCGATGCGAGCCGCAAGACGTATCGCTACCAAATCCAATTTGGTCCGACAGCCAACGTTTTTCTGAAGCAACACTATTGGTACATTCGCCGCAAGTTAGATGTCGAACGAATGCGAATAGCCGCCAACGGACTTCTGGGCGAACATGATTTTGTAAGCTTTCAAGCCGTTGGATCGACGCGAATTTCCACGGTACGAACGATCCACCAGTTTGAATTGATCGAACGAAAAGTCGATGGCTACCACGAATTGTCGATCCTGATTTCCGCGAATGGATTTTTGTATAACATGGTGCGCATTATTGTCGGGTCGCTGGTCCAAATTGGTTTGCACAAAAAGCCTGTCGATTGGCTGCCAGACGTTTTAGCGTCACGGAATCGCCGACAAGCAGGGCAGACTGCACCCGCTCATGGATTGATCTTGTTGCACGTGGAATACGCTTTTTGATCCGAACGAGCGGCGCGCAGAGGCCGGGATACCGCGCCGTACACACTTTCACTTGGCACGGGTCTGGCTTAAACTTGATTAAAGTATCAAGTCGTTGATCCAGCGTTTTTGCCAGGTGCTTCGCCTTTGTCATCGCATCGCGATTTTCTCGGTCCGTACCAATTGCTGCGGATGATCCGCTCTGGGCAGACCTGCGCTGTTTGGGAAGCCAGAGCGACACACGAACAAGAACGTGTGGCTGTCAAAATTCTGCTCGAGCGTCACAAGAAAAACAAAACCCAAATCGCGCATTTGCAGCACGAAGCCGAGGTCGGCAAATCGTTAGATCATCCCAACGTAATCAAGATTTTCGATTTCGTCGACAAGTTCGGTTTACCGTTCATCGTAATGCAATTGTTCAACGCGCGCAACCTAAAGCAGGAATTGCGCGAACGACGCGAGCACTTGCAGTTTCATGTGCGTGACGTAATTTTGCGTTGCGCGCTGGGTTTGCAACATCTGAACGAACGGGGTTGGGTCCATTGCGATGTCAAGCCGGACAATTTTTTGGTGGACGACAAAGCCGATGTCAAACTCATCGACTTTTCGATAGCCAAGGAGATCAAGAAAAAAGCTGGCTTGCTCACGCGACTGACCACCAGAGCGAAGAGCATCCAAGGCACACGCAGCTACATGTCACCCGAACAAATTCGCGGCGAGAATCTCGATCCACGGTCCGACGTTTATGGTTTCGGCTGCGTTTGTTTTGAACTTTTGGCCGGCCGTCCGCCGTATACGGGCAACAGCCCCGACGAGGTGCTTAACAAACACTTGCGCTCGATCCCGCCATCGCTGCCAGCTTTTAATCAAAGCGTCAGTAATGACTTTGCGGTGCTCGTCGCGCGTTGCCTCAGCAAAGATTCCGATGATCGACCACAGACCGTTGGCGAGTTTATCGACGCCTTCAAGAGCGTTCAAATTTTCCGCGCCGGAATGAAACCAAAAATCGAACCCCCCGACGAAAAGAAACCGTAAATGGACTATCTCGCTTTCGAACAACCGATCGCCGACCTGGAAGCCGAGATTCGCGCGCTCGAGGCGCAACCCGATGCGACGCATCAGCACACGGAAAAACTCCGCTCTGCGCGGCGGCATCTGGCCCAGGTGACGCGTGAGATTTATGACAACCTCACGCCGTGGCAAATCGTCCAAGTGGCGCGGCACAAAAACCGCCCGCATACGATTGACTACTTGTCACTGATCTTTGATGACTTCGTTGAATTGCACGGCGACAAACACTTCGGCGACGATCGAGCAATGCGGACGGGCTTTGCGAAATTGGGCGACGACAAAGTCCTTGTGGTCGGTCACCAAAAGGGACGCAACTTCAAAGATCGAACCGAGAACTTTTTTGGCTGTGCCCATCCCGAAGGATATCGCAAAGCCTTGGCCAAGATGCGTCTGGCCGCCAAGTACCATCTGCCAGTCATTTGCTTGATCGATACGCCCGGCGCTTATCCGGGAATCGGTGCCGAAGAACGAGGCCAAGCCCAAGTCATCGCCGAAAATATGTTCGAGATGTCGCGCCTGCGAACACCCATCATTTGCGTCGTGATCGGCGAAGGAGGCAGCGGCGGTGCTCTCGGAATCGGCGTCGGCGACCGGATCGCCGTGCTGCAGTTCGCGTATTATTCAGTGATCAGTCCTGAAGGTTGCGCGGGAATCTTGTGGAAAAGCGCCGAGTTCGCCGAACGGGCAGCCACCGCGCTCAAATTCACTTCGAAACATCTCCGTGAACTTGGAGTTGTCGATGACGTAATTACGGAGCCATTGGGCGGCGCTCACCGCGACCATCATGCGATGGCCGCTCGGCTCAAAATGTATTTGCAAAAGGCGCTGCGAGAACTCAAGCCATTCGATTTGGACACGTTGCTTACCAATCGATACGCCAAATTCCGCCAGATGGGTGTCTACTTGGAAGTTGAGCCGCCGACAGCCGCCGAAACCGAATCGACTGCGACGTCCGCTGAAGATTCCGTGTCGCCGTAGCCAGACCAATTGAGTTCGTCGTAACTCAATCGAGTTGTTGCTGAATCAGTCTCCAAGATTGGCTCAGGACGCACGATCTTGGTTCGAGTCGATCCGCAGATCATCGCGTAGGGATCGAACCCCATCAGACCGAAATTATCCAATTCACGAAAACCAGCCTGTTTCCAACGTCCGATAATGTTTCTTATGTTCGGTTGGACTCGGGGCTTTTCCCGGCGTTTTTCGCACGAGGAAACTGGCGACGCGATCCGGCTCGTTAGCCTGCTGTGTCAGCACTACCGACTCGCCTCGGTAGCTTCCAGTCCACTGACCTCACGCCTCAAGCCTGTTGCCTAAAGCCCTACCGGCTGTTGGTCACTTGATTGAAAATGTCGCGAACCGAACCAAGGTCCAAATGTTTGCTTGCCGGTTCAATATTCGAATTATTGAACTCCGGAAAAATCCCGGTCGTTTGCTGGGGCCACGTCATTCCTTGTACGGTGCCTTGAAACTCTTGGCCCGAACTCGGTTGATCCGTGGTGAAAATCCTGCCAACGTACTGCTCGACGGCTTTGCTAATTCCGGTACCCTGCCCGCTCCCTAAATTCGGCAAATTCGGTTGTTGTGCATAATCTGGATTCGTCTGGTTCATTACGTCGTTGAATTTGTTCAAGTACGGGGCCAGAAGCGGATGAATTTCTTTCGGCATGACGCCGCGCAATTGGTTGATCGAACGCGCAATCAATAAGCCGGATTTGGATTGGCAGATTTCCATGCGCCGCGTTTCTCCAAGCAAAGTGACCGCGAAAAGCGTTACGACAATGCACAACAACCCACCCTTAAGCGCACCCAGAAGTGCGCCGGCTTGGCGATCGAACCCGCGCAAATAGAACTTCTCGATGAACGAGCGGACGTAACCGAAGCCAATCCAAATCGCCAACGACGCCAATGCGTAGATCGCAAACATCGCAATGAATTGATTCAGCGGTGGCTGAACTTGAATCATATTGGCCAGCGGCGTGCGAAACTCTAACGCCACGAAGTAACTGACAAAGATGGCGGCCAGCGAAGCCACTTGCCAGGCCAGCCCTTTCCAAGCACCAAACAGCACGGCGGCAGCCATGATCGCGAGCATGATCAAATCGTAGGATTGCATTGCGTGCCTTTCTCATTCCACCAGCGTCGTCCCAGTTCGCGCGGAGTATAGGATTTACAACGAGCCGTTCCCAGCCCGATTTCAGGGCAGGCTAGAGCAGGGCCGTAACACTTTGCATTCACTTTTTTCGCTTCACGCTAGCGATTGGACGCAGCGGTTGTGACGCACCAATGCACGTTCCGAAGCAAAGCGAATTGGTCTTTAACCAAGCACCCACTGGCGATATCGTTTGCTGGTTTTTCCTGGTTACAAAAACGCAACCATGTCCGATTTCAAGACACACATTACGACCAGCACGGTACTCGGCGTCGCCTATGGCGTTGCAGGTCGTTACGTTTTTGATTTGCCGTTCGATTCGTGTTTGCTGGCTGGCGGACTTTGCAGCATCGCTGGAATGTTGCCCGACTTGGACAGTGATTCCGGAATCCCCGCGCGAGAAACATTGTCGTTTGTGTCGATGCTGGTTCCGATGATGCTAATTCAACGGATTGGCGAATTGAATTTCACGCCCGAGCAACTCGTTTTGATCGGGGCAATCGTTTATTTTCTGGTCCGCTTTGGAGTCGGTTCGCTATTTCGCCGGTTTACAGTACACCGCGGCATGTGGCACAGTGTGCCGGCGGCACTCATTGCCGGGATCGTCGCGTTTTTGTTGTGCGATTGCGAAATTTATATTCGCTTTTACAAAGCTTGGGCGGTCATCCTCGGTTTCATGTCGCATTTGATTTTGGACGAACTGAATTCGGTTGACTTGAACGGTCACCGCATCAGGGTTAAGAAGTCATTCGGTTCGGCCGTTAAATTTTCTGGCGACAAACCCTTCGCGAACATCGTGGCCTATGGGAGCCTGCTGTTGCTCGGCTCAATCGTTTGGCTCGACCCAGCGTTTCAGCGCGAGCTTAAGTCGCGCGGTATTGGAGTTCCCGAGATCGCACGACAAACAGAGCAACAGAAACCGACGCTGCCGCCATTGAATTTGTTTCGGCAACGATGATTTTCTAAATTTGCTTTCGGCTGTCAAGCAAAATCGTCACGGGACCATCGTTAACGAGCGACACCAGCATGTGAGCTTGAAAGCGACCGGTGGAAACCGGCACACGAGTTCGCAACGTCTCTGCAACTTGTGCGTACAAGTCCTCGGCAGTTTTTGGATCGGCGGCTTGCAGGAAACTTGGTCGACGTCCTTTGCGAGTATCTGCCAAAAGCGTGAACTGGCTGATCAACAGGATCGCGCCGCTGACCTCTGTCACCGCCAAATTCATCTTTCCATCCGCGTCGTCAAAAATGCGTAGCCCAACAAGTTTATCCGACATGTACTCGACATCAGCGGGCCGATCCCCTTGCTCGACGCCTAACAACACAAGCAAGCCGCATCCAATCTGGCCGATGATTTGCTGATCGAC
>JANMEB010000179.1:0-1429 GCA_031376585.1 Planctomycetota bacterium
GTCCTACGACGTGCCATTTCAATTCGACGGCAAGATCGAAAAGGTCGTTGTCGATCTCAAATAGATAGCCACCGTTAAGCGTCTGCCGTCGCTAGAACGCATTTCGCGTAACTCTAGCGTCTGCCGCTGCCGAATTCGTCAGAATTTTGGCCATCCCGGCGCGCCGGGATGGCGAGTTCCGCTACAGCAAAACGGGACTCGCTCTAGTCGACGAGACGCTAGGCTGCGACTAGGAAACAGGCACGCCCAACAACGAGGACTACGTGAACAAGATGCCCTTCAATTTTTCCGGTGAGCTCAAAAACGCGGTAATTAGGCTCGGCACGAGCGGAGTTGCGCCGGCTGACATGACGCTGTTGGAAAAAGACAACAAGTAAAAGGTCTGCCTTTGTCGGAGCCATTCGTTCCGCCGCTAGCGGACTCGCCAGAATTAGGCGACCGACAATGCGACAAAGAAGGCCGGACCGCCACCGCCTTAGTTGGTAAATTCCGAGCGAAGCTCACCAACAAACCACCGTGCGGCTCCGCCGCTCATGCTTTTTTCCTTTTCCTAACTCGTTCCACGGTCCACTTTTTCTGGGGAATACCTGTCAACCAAAGTTCGCTTTCAGGAACAGGGTGTTTGTAGACGGGCCGACCGAGGCTCCTGCAAACAAACTCGACGAGCCTTTCCGACTGAAACCAGCCGTCCCACAGGTTGTGACCCTGTCCCACGACGACCTCCAAATCGATCTCGCCACCCAGTGCCCGATATCGCTCCGCCAGCAACAAAGAGTTGTCGTTCAGCGGAACGACATCGTCCTGATCGCCATGAATGTGGAAGATGGGAACTTTCGCTTCGGCAAGTGGAGCGAGTCGATCAATCGGATTGTGCTTGGTCAAATTGGCTTGGAGTTGCTCGGCGGTTAGCTCGTAGGCTGCACAGGCCCGCTCGATGCCGGGGTAGCTGGCGATATTGCAAACCGGATAAATACCGGCGATACCGGAAACAGACTTTGGATTTTCGACGGCCCAACTGTAGAGCATCAGCCCGCCCCGACTCCTGGCTAGCAAGCAGGGATTGCCCCCGAATTTTCGAGACGTCACCAGATAATTGTAGAGCCCGTCGCACTTCTTTCGTCCGTTCGGGCTGCCATACGATTCTCCAACGTCAATCCCTGCAATTGCAATTCCTGAATTGAGAAATCGCTCGAACATCCATCGTTCCTCGATTGCTGGATACGTTGGAAGTGTCGGCGCGTACCATACCCACGGGATTTCGGCTTCTGCGTCGCGATGACCTTGGGGTAGGATGACAAACGCGTCAGACCCGTTCAATCTAAAAGAATCGCCGGACAATGGCAGTGTTTTTTGACTGGCTGTTATTTTCGGAATTTCGTCTGGCGTTTCCAGGTCACCTAAAGACAATTCCTGAATCCAGACGTTACGG
>JANMEB010000247.1:0-1292 GCA_031376585.1 Planctomycetota bacterium
TGATCCGACCCGCTCTTAAGTGAGTTTCGTATTCTCGACCCGCGGACGTTGTTGGTCGAATTGTTTCGACTAGAATTGCCCACATCGAATCCACTGTATGCGTAGTGAATGCTTTTCCGTTGAATTTCTTCGGCGTTGTACCCGTTAAGTAATGAAAATGTTCCGTTCGGCATTGTTTTTTCTGGTGGCGTTTTGGCTCTTGGCCGTGCCGGGGTTAGCGCAGCAACCGCTGACGCGATTGGAGAATTGCTCCTTCGTCCCGACACCTTGGGCGGACGGTGACAGTTTCCAGATTCGAACCGCCGATGCGAAGGAGTTTGCACTTCGAATCTACGGGGCCGACTGCATTGAGTGGCATGTGAGCGATGAATCAGATGCCACGAGACTGCGCGAGCAGCGCCGATATTTCGGAATTTCAAAAATCGGCGGGGACAGTGCGGCTTCTATTGAACTGGCGAAAGAATATGGGAAGTCGGCGGCCGAGCGCGCGGCGGTCCTAATGCAGAAGCCTTTCACGGTCCATACCGCCTATGCGGATGCCCGAGGAGACGGCAAGCATCAGCGCGTCTACGGGTTCGTGAGGCTGGACGACGGCCGTGATCTCGCTTCGGTTTTGGTGGAAGAAGGGCTCGCCAGAGCTTTCGGGGTGTATCGCAAGACGCCCGGCGGCGAATCCAACGCCGAATACCGAGAGGCGATGCGCGATCTAGAACTGCAGGCGGCAAAGCGCGGTCGTGGGATTTGGGGCGATACCGATTGGGAAACCCTGCCGGTGGAGCGGCGACAACAACGGCAGGAAGAAGCAGATTTGGGTCTTGCTGCTGACAAGTCAGAAGCTTCAAAAAGCCTCGTTCTGGATCCCAACTCTGCCGCGCGAGATGAGTTGCTCAAACTGCCGGGCGTGGGGGAAATTACGGCTAATCGCATTATCGAAGCTCGGCCCTACAAGAAAATTGACGACTTGCTGGAAGTCCCGGGGATTGGAAGGGCGACACTGGAGAAACTCAGACCGCACCTTGAGATCCGCGAGCCTTCTAGATAACCCGTCGACAAAAACCGAGCCTTCTTCGCCATGGTTTTATTTCGCTCCGGCGCCAAGTATTCTCAGAGCCGTCGAATTCGAGTGACGCAAACCCTGATGGGCTGCGTCTGCTGATTTACTTTTCAATCGTTTTTCTGTGAAGGTGATGCTCTATGACTCAACGTATTCAACCAACGCGTCGCGAGTTTGTCCAAGCGGCCGGTGCCTCGCTCGCGGTGCCTTACATTCTGACCTCTACGGCCCTGGGAAA
>JANMEB010000287.1:0-1463 GCA_031376585.1 Planctomycetota bacterium
GCCGACCGCCGCCTCACCGACGTGCATGGTCACGTCATCGAAGAAATTATTTCTTGATTGTAACTTTGCGAGAGGAGACGGACTCGCAAGTTGGCATCATAAAATAGAATCCTTTGCATGCGCCGCATCGCGACGAGTCCATATCGACGCGAACGTCGAGCCGATCAATTCGGCGACAGCAATTTCATCATACGAACCAACATGCAACGCACATAAAAACATAAAAGAATGATGCAACCAAAGTGCTCAGCCAATAGCGAATAGGCTCACGATCGCGAAAATACGATCCCCAATTGGATGATGTGGCACCCGATGCGAGAGTCAAAAATAGAATAATTGCTGTCGCCGTTCCGATCACTCCAATTCCAATCGCTGCGAAAATCTTTAGTCGCCACGCTGCAACCACAATTCCTTGCGCCACGGGAATCAGAAGCAGTATGAAGAAACGGAGCGATTGCCAATGTTTGAAATAGCGACACCCTTCCGGAAACAGTGCATGACTGCGAGGTCGTTGTGCGCACGGAATTTTCCTTAGCGACCGCCACATGATTTTTCAAATTATTGAGGATTGCTTTGCCAACAATCTAGGACAACACATGGATGTTCAGCAAACGGAACTCGAAACGAGCAATGGACGGCCAAGTACCCACGCAACCATCAATAGCTTTTGTGAACGGCGTGATCGGGAACCGCGTTGAAAACGATAGCAACACCACTTCTAATCAATTCCGAACCGCAGTTCAACGCGACTCGTCCAATACGTCGACGATTTGTTTGGCGGCGGTGCCGTCGCCGTAGGGGTTGCGGATGAGGGACATGGCTTGGCACTCGGCGGGATTGGAGAGGAGTCGCAAGAGGTTTTCGGAAATAGTGGCGTGGTCGGTGCCGACTAGCAACGCGTTGCCGGCGGCAATTCCTTCGGGGCGCTCGGTTGTCTGACGCATGACGAGAACGGGTTTTCCCAGGGCAGGGGCCTCTTCTTGTACGCCACCCGAATCGGTAAGTACAATTGTCGCGCGATCCATTAGCCAAACACGCGGGCGATACGAAAGCGGCTCGATCAGCTTCACTCGAGGATGATTGCCCAAAATGCGAAAGACGGGATCGCGGACGTTTGGTTTTATCGAATTGTTCGTCCCAGACGATTCTCGATCTCGTCTGGATCTCTCCGACAATCCAATACGGCCACGACATCGACAATTAAAGCCGTAACGAGGTAGTAAATGGCGAATGGAAACCTTTCGACAAGTTTTCGATGGAAGCCAAATGCGATTACGTGAATGCCAAACTCCGACTCTAGCTTCGCAAGATCGGAGGCGACACAATCAATAAAGTAATCGCCGAGCCCCTCTTTTTGCCGGTCATAAAACCACGCCCCGTCTGCAAGATCCTCGCGGGCTTCATCTCTCAGTTCGACGCGCATCTAGTCGTTCCTTGACGTCCTTAATTGCATCAGCCAAAGG
>JANMEB010000304.1:0-15618 GCA_031376585.1 Planctomycetota bacterium
ACCGAGGTAACGGACGCCGGATTGAAAGAATTGGTCGAACTCAAGCACCTCACGACACTCTACTTGGGCAATAGCAAGGTGACGGACGCGGGAGTCAAAGAACTGGCGGCACTCAAGAATCTCTCGGTCCTCGATTTGAAGGGCACTCAGGTAACGGACGCGGGAGTAAAAGAACTGGCCGCACTCAGAATCCTCGCCAAACTCGACCTGGGTGGCACGCAAGTGACGGACGCGGGCGTGAAGGAACTCCAAACGGCGATGCCAAATTGCAAAATCCAAGTGGGCACTGCGGAAGAAAAAGCCGTCAGATTCGTCGAGATGTTAAGGGGGGAGATTAGCGACGATGAGACACTTCCCGGGAATGACGGCATTCAAGTCAACATGGCTTTTACCGATTTGACGGATGACGGAATCAACGAGCTGGCCGGCCTCCCAAATCTCACCCTTCTCTCACTGGGCAGCACGAAAGTCTCGGATCTGGGTCTGAAAGAACTGTTCGCATTTAAATCACTCACCAAACTGTATTTGAACAGCACGCCGGTGACAGACGCTGGCGCAATGGAACTGGCCGCGCTCACCAATCTTACGAGACTCGGGCTGAGTACTACGCAGGTGACGGACGCGGGAGTAAAGGTATTGACCGCGCTCAAAAATCTCACTTTCCTGGATCTCAGTGAAACGCAGGTAACGGACGCGATCGCAAAAGACCTGGCGGCACTCGAAAACCTCACTTACCTCGATCTGAGCGATACGCTGATTACCGACGCAGGCGTGAAAGAACTGGTCGCACTCAAAAATCTCAGCCAACTTTATCTCAGCGGGACTCAGGTGACGGACGCGGGCCTGCAAGGCCTCGCCCAGGTAAAAACCCTCACCAGAATCACCTTGAGCCGTACTCGAGTAACGGACGCCGGGGTGAAAGAACTCACCGCACTCACCGAACTTGACGTGCTCGACTTGAGTCACTCCGTCGTAACGGACTCGGGGGTAAGGGAATTGGCCGCGCTCACGAAACTTACAGACCTATTGCTGTCAGAAACACAAATAACGAATAACGTGATGAAAGAATTGGCCGCGCTCACGAACCTCAACTACCTCGATTTGAAGTTGACTCAGGTGACGCCCGCAGACGTGATGGATCTGCAAACGGCGTTGCCGAAGTGCCGCATCGAAGTGACTGATGCCGAGCTTAAGACCATTGAATATGTGGAGAATCTAGGCGGGAAAGTCACCCGCGATCAAACAATCCCGGGTAATCCTGTCATTGAAATCGACCTGATGTACTCGCGATTTAAAGAAGTAGGAATCAAAGAGCTGGGTGCCCTCCCCAATCTTACTTCACTCGAATTATCCACCACGGATGTGACGGACTCGGGGTTAAAGGAACTGGCTGTATTCCAAAACCTAACGAAACTCCACCTGGGCAGAACGAATGTGACGGACGACGGGGTGAAAGAACTGGCCGCGTTCAAAAAACTTACCTCACTTGACCTGGGTGACACGCGAGTGACGGACGCGGGAGTGAAAGAACTTGCAGCGTTTGAAAACCTCACCGAACTCCTCCTGTACAACACGCAAGTAACCGACGCGGGAGTGAAAGAACTTGCAGCCTTCGAAAACCTCACCAAACTCAACTTGGACAGCACGCTGGTGACCGACGCCGGGGTAAAGGAACTCGTGGCACTCACGAATCTCACATCGCTCGACTTGAGACTGACGCGGGTAACCGATGCTGGACTGAAGGATCTGGCCACGCTCAAAGGCCTGCGAAGACTCGTGCTGTATGGCACGCATGTGACGGACGTGGGCGTGAGGGAATTGGCTGCACTCAAAAACCTCACCCGACTCTTCCTGCCAGACTCGAGTGTGACTGACGAGGGAGTGAACGAGCTCCGAAACGCGTTGCCTGCGTGCCGAATTGACCGATAAGATCGAAAAAGTATCCCGCTGCTGCTTTCAGGCACTCAGGTCCAAATCGATGATCAAACCGGGCAAGACTTGCCGGACTGATGTGCGATAAACATCCAGAGCAACTTTCACATGTTTGCCTTACTATTTTGCAATTAGATTAATTAACTTCGGGACGGCGGTGTCGGGCGTTCGTTCACGAAATGCGAGGAGTATCCATGTCGCGATTGACGTTGTGCAGTGTATTGTTGTGGCTATTACTAGCGTCGGCATTTTCGATCCGCGCCGATGACGCCGAAGACAGGGCCGTTGCATTCGTCGAGACGCTTAAGGGGACGGTCACCCGAGACGAGAAGCTCCCCCATAAGCCTGTCATTCAAGTGAACTTGGCCGGCTCGCAATTGACGGACGCCGGCGTGAAGGAACTGGCGGCATTCAACAACCTCATCGAACTCGACCTGTTCGCTACGCAAGTTACCGACGCGGCGGTGAAGGAACTCGCTGCACTCAAAAACCTCACCTCGCTCGAACTGGGCAGGACTCAAGTGACGGACGCGGGGCTGAAGGAAATGGCCTCTCTCAAGAGCATAACCATGCTGTATCTGGGCGATACCGAGGTCACGGATTTGGGGATGAAGGAATTGGCAGCGCTCAAAAACCTCGCCAAACTCCGTTTGGCCTACACAAACGTGACGGACATTGGCTTGAAGGATCTCGCGTCCCTCAGCCACCTCGTCAAACTCGACCTGGGCAACACGATGATCACGGACGCCGGCGTGAAACAACTGGCGGCACTCAAAGAACTGAACAATCTCAGTCTATTCAGCACCCAAGTTACCGACGAAGGGGTGAAAAAACTGGCCGCACTCCAAAACCTTATTGAACTCGACTTGAGTTTTACTCAGGTAACGGACGTGGGCGTAAGGGAACTTACAGCACTTCAAAAGCTCAAACAACTTCACCTGGGGTTCACGAGAGTTTCGGACGTCGGGGCAAAGGAACTCGCCAAACTCGTAAACCTTGCGAAACTCAACCTGGACAGCACGAAGATCACAGACGCGGGCGTGGAAAAATTGGCCGCACTCAAAAACCTCACCTGCCTCAACTTGGGCAAAACTTCGATTACGGACGTCGGAGTGAAGGACCTCGTGACAATCGAAAATCTAACCGAGCTCTATCTCTACAGCACGGCCGTGACGGAAGTGAGCATAAAAGAACTGGCCGCACTTACGAACCTCAACGAACTCCATCTTTCGGAAACCCGCGTGACGGGCGCCGGGGTGGCACAACTGGCCACCCTCGATAATCTCACGAAGCTCTATTTGAACGAAAACAATGTGACGGACGCGAATTTGAGGGAACTGGCCGAGCTCAAAAACCTCCGTGAAATTCACTTGGATAACACCAGTGTGACGGACGCAGGCTTGATGGAACTCGTCGTACTTCCGGGTCTTTCTGAACTCCACCTCAACGGAACAAAAGTGACGGACGCTGGCGTGAAGGAACTCCAGAATTCATTGCCAACGTGTAGGATTTACCATTAGCGTGCAGGCTAGGAAGCAGATTGTGCATTTGAACTGCGGCCATAGCCCTATTCTAAATTAGCGATTCAGGTTTCGACTGTCCTTTGAGAAAAAGGGGCTAGCCGGGAATCGTTCGAAAAACTTCTCGCCAGACCCACTCGCCGAATACGGGGCAATGGAATTAAATTGACGATCCAACGTGTCGATTCTGAGACAGCTTGAGTTGTACGTTTTAACAATCTCGACAATTTTTCGCGGTAATTTAGGCGCTACATGAGAAAAGGGTGGTTGATTTGGGGGGCAATCCTCGCGTTGGGCGCTGTGGCGACGGGAGCGATGGGGGACCATTTGATTCGACCGAGGTTGCTGGAATGGTTTCCTAGCGATGCCGAAAAGCGGATTGCGAATTGGGAAGTCGCGAGCCGGTATCTTTTTTTTCATGCGCTGGCGATTTGCATCGTTGGATTGTTGCCGCGACAAGTCCCAAGAGGAGGCGCGAATTTGGTAGGAATGCTGTTTTCGGTTGGCGTTTTCATGTTTTGCGGATGTTTGTTTGGATTTGTCGTCTCTGATCAAAAGTGGCTTGGGCACGTAGTTCCGATCGGTGGACTTTCGTTGATGCTTGGCTGGCTCGCGCTGATTGTCACAGTGGCCCGCGCGGAGAAAACTTAAGGCCAATCATGACGTCACGGACTGTCGATCGGAAACGTGAAGAATTGTATCCGCTTGCGTATTGCACGAACGTGCATGCCGGTGCGGATTTTGAACAAATGTTTGCGAACTTGCGCAAATACGCGCCGAGAGTTCAGCAAATGCGCGAATCCAAAGGTCCGATGGGGCTGGGGCTGTGGTTTTCGAATCGATCCGTCGTCGAAGCGCTAAAGCTTGAGAATTCGATGACGTTGCGCGAATGGCTCGAGGAGCATTCTCTGGTGCCGTTTACGGCCAATGCTTTTCCGCAACATGACTTTCATCAAGCTGTCGTTAAGCATGCGGTATACGAGCCTGATTGGACAACGGCTGAGCGGGCCGAGTACACGTTGGAAGTGTTTCGACTAATGGATGCGTTGGCGCCCTCTGGACTGGAAATAAGCGTTTCGACAGTGCCGCTTGGCTGGCCCCGATTCGAAATTGGAACGTCTGACGAGGATGCTTTTTTTCAATCGTGTACAAAGCAGCTTCTGAGCGTCTGTCGCTGGCTCGAAGAGCTTGAGCGATCCAGTGGTCGATTGGCGTATTTGTGCATCGAGCCGGAACCCGGATGCATCTTGGATTCGAGCGATGACATCGTCCGTTTCTTCCAAGATTGGTTGCTGGTGGACGGAGCGCGGAGCGAACTGGTGCGTCGGCATTTGCGGGTCTGCCATGATATCTGCCATTCGGCGGTGATGTTTGAGTCACAGGCGGTGGCAATCGAACGATACCGCAAATCAGGAATCAGGATTGGCAAAGTCCAAGTTTCATCGGCGGTCGAAGCAACGTTTTCCGCATCGGCGGCATCTAACGCGGAGTCCACACTTGCGTTGCAGAAGTTCATCGAGCCCCGATATTTGCATCAGACGAATGTGAAGCGCGGAGACGATGTCACTTTTTATGAAGACCTACCGAATGCCTTCGCCGCAGTCGCGGATCCCGCGGGGACTTGTTGGCGTGTCCATTTTCACGTTCCGATTTTTGCGGAGCACATAGGGCCGCTGGGAACGACCAATCGGGAAATTGCGGAGTTCGTGAATGCTTTGGGGACTGTGGAAATGCCCAGGCACTTCGAAGTCGAAACTTATGCCTGGTCGGTGCTGCCCGAATCGCTGGCGACCAAGGACTTGGCGGCGGGCATTGCTTCGGAGATGGATTGGTTCGAGAAAATTCGCGGCGGCGTCGCACGGGATTAGTTAGGTATCTCGAAAATGTTTATTCGATTCGTCGTGGCGGCAGATTCTGATAATCCTTGGTGGGCCACCGGGGTAATTACGGAGGCTCGATTACTTCGCGACGAGGGGAGACTTGAACAATATGAAGTTGATATTGTGAACTCAGCATTTGAGTGGCTTAACGCGAATCTTCCATGTCCCCCTTTTAAATCGAATCTTGAAACAGATTCTTGGTCCTCCTCCGCTGTCGCTTGGTTCTTACCGGGCGCAACGGAAACAATTTCGCGATTGTGGGATTTAATCGCAATACTCAAGGATCACGGAGTTTCCGTTCAAATTCTTCGCAGTGAAAACCCGGGGCGAATCGTTTACCAAGACGACTTTCAGATTGTTGCCGAAACTCCAGACGATGCCTAACAAATAAGCGTTTGGCTTCCCGTCGGGTGGCCTGGGCTCGACGGAGCGAAGCGAAGGAAGCCTGGGGTTTCGGGCTGGCGCCCTCCAATCCCGGCCACCCATCAATCCATTGCTGACAAAGCATCAGGGCAAGCCTGGTGGATTTTTGAGGGAGAGCGTCGAGTACTTGTTGGAGATTAGCGGTACGATTGGCCGCGAAGCTCAGGGGCGATTTGGTTGGCGAAATTGGGGACGGGGAATGCTTCGTGGCTCGAGGCAGTTCGCTGGGCCTTGGAATCCGAGTCGCGAAGCGACTTGACCATTCCCAAAAGTTGCATCGATGGTTGCGGAATCGAAATAGTCTCGGCGATTTCAGGATTCGATTTCGAGCGGACAACCATGATGATTTCGACATCGCCATTTACAGTCACGTTAGCGGACGGCGCGCGTGGTCGAACGTCGAGCTGGCCTTGGAATTGCTGTGGGGTGTTGACATTGGCTTGTGCTACGGCAGCGGTTGGTTGGAACAGGTGAGCAATGTTGGCTTGGCTCAACTGCCAATAGATGTTCTCTAACGATGTATAAACGCCTTCGTCCTCTTCGACAGCCGCGGCGTTGCAAATTCCAATCAATTGTCCACCAGCGGAGAACAATCCGCCGCCGCTTCGACCATCGACCGGACGACCGACGATATCGTATTTCGTCGCTCCATCGTAAACGGCAGTGCGAATGATTTGCGTTGAACGCAACGTGGGATCTTCGCCATGATCGCATCCCAACGAGAAGACTTGGTCGCCGGGTTGAATCGGTAACGACTGCGGAGCAATTCGCACCGAGTCGATCGCGCGCTGTGTTTTAAAGACCACGAGGCCGACGTCGCGTGCATCGGAATCGTACTTGATGAGCTGGGCGGGGGAGGTCAAGTGCTGGCCGTCATTAAACCCGTAGTCGACGGAGATTTTTCCAGTCCCTTGTGAATCGCGGAACACATGTCCACAAGTGATCGCCAAGCACTCGTCGCCGTGACGATGAATGACGGTGCCCGCCGCATAGGAAGTCCCTTGAGGATCTTCGACTTTAATTCGAATGGTGGATTGGTGGGCGGCGACTTGGGGTTGGGTCCAAGCCGTCGGAGCAGTAGGCGCAGACGATTCGCGTTCAGCAGCATCCGGCTGACGTGGGGCTGCAACGTTGGCTACGAGTGACGACTTAGTTTCGCTTTGTCCCGGGCGAAACCCGACGGCGTCGAACAGCTTGATGAGATCGGCGTAGTTTTGCGGACCAAGCGTACGTGAGACGACCTGTTGGCCGGACACCAAGACCGTCGTTGGCGTTTGCGTTATTTGGAAATGGTTGGCCCATGCTTCGTTCGCGACGCAGTCGATTTTGGTGACGGGATAACCGGCAGTGGCGAGCCGATCCACGTCCGGTTCCATTTGTTTGCACGGTCGGCAGCCCGGCATCGAAAATACGTACATTTGCGGCTCGTCTGCCGCGCGGCAAACCGTCGCAACCAGGCACAAGCCAAGACAAATGGTGGCAATTCCGTGTCGCAAACGATACGATTGTCGAGCAAGCATTTTCCCCTCCTTGGGAAGTCGCATTGAAGCGTACTTGGCGGCGGCCACTAGCGATCCATCGATGGAGCCAAGCCGACAGAGATTTAGAATAGAATCAGGGTGCCGTCGATACCTTTTAAAGGGGGCTTGCTGGCCCGTCGCGATAGCAGTTGTCTTGGGTTCCGAAAAACCATGCGTAATTACTTGGAGTATGTGTTTGCCGCCGTTGGAAAACGTGCGTGGCTCGTGACCTTATTGTTAACTGTTTGCCTTTTAGGCATTGCGCAAACTTGTGCTGGCGACGACAAAGTCCCCAGCAAACTCAACCCTTTGCCAAAAAAAATCGAGCGCCCGATCCTGATCAAGTTCACGGGCGACATCAACTACCGCCGAACGGCATTCTTGCGAAGCAAGCTCATTCGGGCAAAAAGTCTCAATGCTGACTTGATCGTTGTCGAAATCGACAGCCCCGGGGGCTTGAAAGACGAGAGCCTCGAGTTGGCCGAGCTTTTGCGAGATATCGATTGGGCTTACACGATTGCTTACGTGCCTCGCGAGGCAATTAGCGGTGCGGCACTGATTGCTTTGGGAACCGATCAGATTATCACAGGTCCGGAAGCGCGGATCGGCGATATCGGCGTGATTGGTTTTGATCCACAGGCATTCGCATTTCGATTTGCGCCGGCCAAGATTTATTCCGTTCTCGTCCGCCAAGCGCGAGACATTTCCGAAAGCAAAGGCCGCCCGCCGGAATTAGCCGAAGCCATGATCGACAAAGACGTTTTGGTCTATCGAAGAGTCGACGACCAAGGCCGCTCGGAATTTCAGACACGACGAGTTGAAGAAAATAAGGTACCCGAACAGCAACTTGACGGCGGCTGGCAGCTTATTCCAGAATCCGGGCCGGAACGATTCTTGACGTTGAGCGGAACTCGCGCGAAGGAACTTGGGTTGGCCCAAGCCAACGCGGGATCTCTGGAGGAACTCAATCAGCAAATCGGAGTTAAAGCACCTTATCGCGTGATCGACTACACGTTTACAGACAGTTTCGTGTATTGGCTAAATACTCCGCTGTTGACGGCACTGCTCATTATCATCGGATTGGTCGCGCTGTACGGAGAATTAGCCGCGCCGGGAGTTGGGGTGGGAGCACTGATTTCAGGTCTTTGTGCAATGTTGTTTTTCGGAAGCCGATTTTTGGGTGGAACCTCGGGACTGCTCGAGGTGCTGATCTTTTTGGCAGGCATTGGATTTTTGTTAATGGAGATTTTCGTAATCCCTGGTTGGGGAATTTCCGGATTGATGGGAATCGTTTTGATGATGATCAGCGCGATCATGGCTAGCCAAAATTTTGTTTTGCCGTCGACGTCGCGGGAATGGAATACGCTACTGACTTCGTTGGCGGTGTTGTTGGGATCGACCTTTGTGGTTTTCATTTTGGCAGGATATATCTCTCGACGATTAGGTACCATTCCTTTGTTCAATCGACTGGTCTTGGCGGTACCAGCGTCGGATGGCGAGGTTTTGCAATTCGACAAAGAATCCGGCAAGCCGCTCAACCCTTCGCACCCGCTCGTTTCCGTGGGTGATTGGGGAATCTCCGAGTCACCACTTCGACCAGCAGGTCGAGCTCGTTTTGGACGAAATATAATGGTCGTTGTCAGCGACGGAAGCTTCGTCGAACAAGGCCAACAGATTCGCGTTACGGAGGTCTCAGGCAATCGGATCGTCGTCACGGAAATTGATCGGTCGAAAGATTCGCCGCGAGCTTAGTGCACAAGCGTTGAAAAAGGTGTCTGGAACTTTGGAGGCACTTGCAAATCAGTCCTACAATAATGTGCCGGAGAGTTCCAGACACCTTTTTCAGTGCCTCCAAAGTTCTAGACACCTTGTTCAATCCAAAAAGCAAACATGAGTCGACCAAAAAATCTAGTGCTTGGAATTACCGGATCGATCGCCGCCGTGAAAGCGCTCAGTACCGCCCGAGCGCTTCGGGATCGCAAGTTCGCTATCCGGGTCGCGATGACGCACAGTGCGCGGCAAGTCATCACGCCGCAAGCCATGCGAGCCGTCGCCGAAACCGCTCCCTACGTCGACATGTGGTGGCCTGACGATGAAGATGGCGGGGAACGACACCTCGAATTGGCACAATGGGCCGAAGCGATTTTGATTGCCCCCGCGACCGCGTCGTGCATCGGTTGCTTGGCCAACGGGCACTACGACAACTGCGTTACTTTGACTGCGGGAAATCTTTCCCCGTCGCGCTGGATCATAGCGCCCGCGATGTCAGACCCAATGTGGCAACAAGTCGCTGTGCAAGAAAATGTGCGACGGCTGACTTCGTGGGGTGCCACTCTGATTGGACCCGTTCAAGGCAAAGTCGCATCAGGTGCCACCGGCCAACGCATGACCGAACCGGACGACATCGCCCGCCAAGTCGATCAGTGGTGGGACTCCTTGACCTAAAATCCGATCAATCAACTGGCAGTAAGGTCTGGATGGGATGGTCTCGTATCCCGCCGACCGTTAGTCCGACGGCATAACGCATTCCGTCTCGTCGACAACGGAACCGGCCTTTTGCGGATCTGTCAAATGATCAGCAATGGACCGGAATGAATGGACTAATGCAAAAATACCAACCATTAACTGGGCGGCAAGTTGGATTTCGCTCGTATAACCCGCAATTTCGGAAGGATTATGTTGGCGTGGCAAAGTCCTGCGTAATCATAACTGCGCTCAAAATTCTCAAGGTCGCCGATATTCGCTCCGATGAAACGATTTGGAGTTTTAGGCAATAGCCGTATCCGTTGCCTAACCCTCGCAATTTGGGCTTTCCTCTAACCCGTTTTCGATTATCATTAAGGGCAATCGGCACATCTTTTAAGCAATCACGCTGGTTGCGACTCATACGTTAGGGACGCCCGAACCACCCTAAGGCCCGCGCCTTGAACACGGGACGGAACTGCGTTTTCCGATGGCACGCAGCTTCGAATCGGTGTCGACTCGTCGGAACCAAGTCATTGCCAAACGTGTCCTACACCTGGATCGCGTTGAAAAAGGCCTCAAAACCTTTTCAACACTGGGTTTGCCTAGTTGGCAGCAGAATATTTTGGATTCGAAACGGAACAGATCATGAACCTCGAAAAACTTCGCAACATTGGAATTTCCGCTCATATCGATTCGGGCAAAACGACCCTTAGCGAGCGAATTCTGTACTACACCGGCCGAATCCACAAAATGGAAGAGGTGCACGGCGGTGGCGACGGCGCAACCATGGATTACATGGATCTCGAAAAAGAACGCGGAATCACCATCACGAGTGCGGCGACTCAGGTTCAATGGAATGAATTTACGATCAATCTGATCGACACTCCCGGCCACGTTGACTTCACTGTCGAAGTCGAGCGCAGTTTGCGTGTCTTGGACGGTGCGATTCTCGTGTTGTGTGCGGTAGGTGGCGTGCAAGCCCAATCGCTAACCGTTGATCGCCAAATGAAGCGATACCACGTTCCGCGCTTGGCTTTCATCAACAAGATGGACCGAACAGGAGCCGATCCTTTCAAAGTCGTTCAGCAACTCAAGGACAAACTTGGCGCGACCGCCATTATGATGCAATTGCCGATAGGAGCAGGCGAACTGTTCGAAGGCATTATCGATCTTGTCACAATGAAAGAATGCTATTTCGATGGTCCCAAAGGCGAAAAAGTCCGCCTCGAACCAATCGCGGAAAGCCGTTTGGCTGAAGCCAAAAAATTCCGTCAGGATATGCTCGAATCGCTGGCGATGTATAACGACGAACTGATGGAGAAGCTTCTGTCTGAGGAATCTGTTTCCGAGGAGCTTATCCACAAGGTCGCTGAATTAGCGGCCCAAGGCCAAGACGTTACGCTCGTCTTTTTGGGAACTGCATTTCGGAACAAGGGAGTGCAATTGCTGCTCGACGCGATTTGCCGTTACCTCCCCTCCCCGCTGGATCGTGAAATCAAAGCCCGAAAATTCGAAGCGCCCGACGAATTTATGAAATTGGAGCCGGACCCTTCCAAGCCGTTTGTAGGCATGGCCTTCAAAATCGTCGAAGACCCTTACGGTCAGTTGACGTTCACACGCATCTATCAAGGTACGCTCTCCAAAGGCGAGCAGTACTACAATCAACGCACGGGCCGTAAAGAACGCTTGAGTCGAATCGTTCGTATGCATTCGGACAAACGCGCGGAAATCGATACCGCATCGGCGGGCGATATCGTGGCCATCATGGGTATCGATTGCGCCAGCGGCGATACTTACGCCTCCGAACCGAAAATGTGCACGTTAGAAAGCATGTTCATTGCGGAACCGGTGATCAAAGTCGCCGTGAGTCCTCGCGAGCGCACCAATGCGGATAAGCTCGGTAAAGCCTTGCAACGATTCCGCAAAGAAGACCCGACTTTCCAAGTCTTCACCGACCCGGAGACGAACGAAGTCATTATGGCGGGCATGGGCGAACTTCATCTCGATATCTACGTCGAGCGAATTCGTCGCGAGTACAAAATCGATTGCGACGTCGGTGCACCGCGCGTTAGCTATCGCGAAACTCCCACAATCAAAGTCGAATTTGATTACAAGCACAAAAAACAATCCGGTGGCTCCGGTCAGTTCGCTCATATCGTCGGAACGCTCGAACCGCTTCCCGAAGATGCAACTGAGGCTTTCGAATTCGAAGATTCGATCGTCAGCGGGCGGATTCCGAAACAATTCATTCCGGCCGTCGAAAAGGGATTCCGCTCCGTCGTCGACAAAGGAACTTTGGCGGAATATCCCGTGACTGGCTTGAAGGTCGAGTTGACCGACGGATCGTATCACGACGTCGACAGTTCGGAACTAGCATTCCAGATTGCGGCCAAAGACGCCTTCCGGCAATTCATGCCAAAAACGAAACCCGTTCTGCTCGAACCGATCATGAACGTTGAAATCGAAGCGCCCGAATCTTACCAAGGCGGTATCGTCGGCGACGTGACGTCGCGACGTGGATTGATCGTATCCACCGACATGCAGACAACGGGCACGATGATCATTAATTGCGAAGTTCCGCTCAGCGAAACTTTCGGATACGCCACGGACCTGCGAAGCATGACCCAAGGCCAAGGCACTTTTGCCATGGAACTCAAAGGCTACCGTCGCGTGCCAGGCAACATTCAAGAAGAAGTGATCGCCGAGCGCAAAGCCCAAAAGGAAAGCCAACTGGTCGGTTCGCGATAATTAACGAATCGTTCATTGAAATCGAAAAAGGCGGCCGTTTTGGCCGCTTTTTTTATTCGCACCATCCCACGAATTAATTGAAGTGGATTTTCGTGAATCGAGGATGGATGTGGCGATTTCGCCGGTACGATATGATGATAATTCGCACGGCTTGCTGCGGACTATCCATTGCCTTCGTTCCGAGGAGCAAAACATGCATCGGCGACTCTTTCTAAAATCCGCCATCGCGACGACTGCCGCAATTTCTTTACCGGCCAAGCTCTACTCGCGTGTCATCGGTGCCAACGGAAACCTTCGCGTCGCGGTCGTTGGCTTGCGCGGGCGTGGCCAAGATCATTTGCAAGGGCTTGGCGAGCACATCGTTGCCGTTTGCGATTGCGACAAGTCTATCTTGGATTCAACCGCCCTGGATCGATCCTTTGATAAGTATTCCGACTTTCGACAATTGCTCCAGCGGGCCGAAATCGACGCGGTGTCGATTGCGACTCCAAATCACACGCACGCGATCATTGCCATCGAGTCGATCAACGCAGGCAAAGACGTCTATGTTGAAAAGCCCGTTTCGCACAATGTTTGGGAAGGCCGCCAAATAGTTTCCGCAGCTCGCAAGCACAACGCGATTGTGCAGTGCGGCACCCAATCGCGGTCCAGTCCATCTTTGCAGGAAGCCGTGAAATTCGTGCGCTCTGGCGAGTTGGGTCGCGTCCAATATGCTGTCGGCACGTGCTATAAGCCTCGCATGAGCATTGGCAAACTCTCGCAACCGATGGCGATTCCCGAATCGATCGATTTCGATTTGTGGTGTGGTCCTGCGGAGAAACGTGAAATCTATCGGCCCAATTTACATTACGACTGGCATTGGGATTTCAATACGGGCTGCGGCGACATGGGAAATCAAGGCATCCATCAGATGGATATTGCCCGTTGGTTCCTGGGCGAAACGCAGCTTTCGCGCCGAGTGCTAAGTGTCGGCGGACGGCTCGGTTATGACGACGCTGGAGATACACCCAACGCACAATGCGTATTCCACGAATTTGAAAACTCGTTTCTGGTATTCGAAACTCGCGGCCTGCCGAAGTCCAAGAGTTTTCACGAGCCGTCGTTATGGCCCAAAAACATGGACAGCTTTCGTGGCAGTACCGTTGGCGTGGTTGTCCAATTGGAAGGTGGCCACGTTCTCATTCCGAATTACTCGTCGGCGGTTGCCTTCGATACGCATGGCAAAGAAGTCAAGCGTTGGGATGGCGAAGGAAATCACTACGACAATTTCATTCAAGCCGTTCGAGCGAATGATCGGACGTTGCTAAATGCTGAAGTAGAACAAGGGCATTTATCCAGCGCACTTTGCCATACAGGAAATATCTCGCATCGACTCGGAGCTAAAGTTACTTTGACGGAAATTCAAAAGAACATTGGCGACAATCCAGTCTTTGCTGATTCTGTGAAACGCATGGCGCTTCACTTGAGCGATAATGGTATCGACCTAGAATCGGTTCCCTCTTTGACGCTGGGCGTCGACTTAAAAATGGATTCAGTCAACGAAACCTTTTTAGCCAGCGACGACGCGAATCGGAACCTTACGCGCGAGTACCGAAAACCGTTCGAGATTAAAATTGCAGCGCGAGAAGCTAAACCTGAAGGGCTTCAGTCTCGATAACGGCAATCTGACTTGAATCACGTCGGCAATTGGAACGGTTTCGCTTTCACCCGTTTGCGAATGACACCGGTTCGAATGCACTGGACGCAGACTTTCATTCGCTTATTCGATCCGCTTGGCGTGAGCACTCGGACGTGTTTCAGATTGGGACGAAACTGACGTTTGGTAATCCCGGTAATTTTCGTACCAACGCCGCCGAGGTACTTGGCTTTACCGCGAGTTTCCACGCTATTGCCAATCAGTGCTTTCTTGCCGCAAATTTCACACGCGCGAGACATAACGACGACCCTTGCCAGTGATGGGACTTCAACCAAAACCTCGGAATTAAGCGAATCAGTATACCATTTTGCAAGCCTGCGGCAACCACGGACTTTACACACAGCTAGGCCGATGCCCGCTCGGCCACCGAAGTGTCTGGCGACCGCAGAAGCAACGCTTTTTGATCCGCATTCTTTTGAAACCAGCCTGCCACAATCAACATCCACTCGACGGCCAACGAGCCATCGTTTTGCTCAAGCCGTTTTGGTTTTGTCACCGAACTACGGTTGGAAACTCGGTGCGTAAACCCCGCAATGTAGCCTTCGTCCAAGTTGAGCTGACACGGCTTGTGATCAAAAGTCGGTATCGGCAATTGTCCGGTCAGCTCATGGCGCTGTCGTCGGCGCTGTTGCAGCCGCCGCGCAAGCCATGAGAGCGACGTGAGCTGTTGGCTTACAACCGCAGCCCGTTCAAATGCCAATCGGGCAACTGCTTTCTCCATCTCCATTTTCAAAATGGCGAGTATGGATTCGTCGTTCCCGCGCAAAAACGCGAGTGCCCGCTGAACCGCTTGGCGATATCGGCCAGACGAACATCCGCCAGTGCAAGGGCCCAAGCATGATTCAAGTTCGAATCGGAGACACTGCGCATGTTGCAAGTCATTGAATAGCGGCAGTTGATTCGTCAAGTTCATTCGAGTTCGATCCGAACAGTCGCGCAAGCCAAACACATAGTTGAGACTTTCGATCGCAAGTCGCAAATCGCCAAGCCCAACGACGGGTCCAATGCAAATCTCGGCGCTGGAGGTTGCTTCCGATGCCATGAAGGCACACGGTGCTGCTCCTCCGCCCACGCACAAGAATCCAGGCTTGCGTCGCTCCGGCTGACCCAGCCGATTGAAGCTTGGACGCCAGCGAAAAATCAATTCTTGCTCGCGGATCAGCGCCAATAACTCGTGCGAGATGGGTTCCCAAACAAGTCTCGAACTGAATTGCCGCATCCGTTCAATTTTGGGATCGGACGCAGTCAAGCCGAAATAACTCAGCAAGCGATGCCGGAGCGATTTGGATTTTCCCACGTAAAGCAATCGTTGGTTCCGATCAACCCAGCCATAAACGCCAGGAGTCGCGGGTGCTGCATTGCGAATCAGTTGTCGGCAATGACCTCGATCCTCAACCAAACCGACTTGCACTAGCGGACGGCGAACTGCGGGA
>JANMEB010000309.1:0-1902 GCA_031376585.1 Planctomycetota bacterium
CTCGATATCCGCATCGATCCGAAAGAGAAAACGATCAGCGGAAAAAACACGATCCGCTTTCGTATGTTGCAGGACGATCATCGAATTCAAATCGACTTGTACGAAAACCTCTCGGTCGAAAAAATTCTTCTGGAGGATAAGCCACTGGAATACGGGCGCGAACTGAACGCGGTGTTCATCAATTTTCCCCAGGTGCTCAAGTCGGGTCAGGAGTACTCGATTGACTTTTATTATTCCGGCGAACCCAAAGCCAAAGGGCGGTTCGGCGGGATCACGTTTCGCGAGGACCCCGTCGGGCGGCCGTGGATCTACACGGCTTGCGAGGGTGAAGGCTCCAGCATTTGGTGGCCGAGCAAAGACCAATGGCGCGACGAACCAGAGTCGATGGACATCAGCGTCGCGGTTCCCAATGACTTGACCGACGTTTCCAATGGACGATTCATCGGCAAAACCGACTTGGGTGACGGGTTCACGCGCTGGGATTGGCGAGTGCACTATCCGATCAACGCTTACAACGTGTCGCTCAACATCGGCACCTATGAGCACTTTGCGGATACGCTGGGCGAGTTGTCACTCGACTTTTATGCCTTGCCGGAAGACCTCGAAAAAGCCAAAACCCAATTCGCGCAGGTCAAGCCGATGCTCGAAGCTTATCAGCACTTCGTCGGCGAATATCCGTTTCCCAAGGACGGTTACAAACTGATCCAAGTTCCCTACACCGGCATGGAACACCAAAGCGCGGTGACTTACGGCAATGGATTCAAAAACGGTTACGGGGGACGCGATTGGACTGGGGTCGGGGTCAGTCCGAAATTCGATTTCATCATCATCCACGAAAGCGGCCACGAATGGTTTGGTAATGCGGTGTCCGCCGCCGACGTGGCCGACATGTGGATTCACGAAGGCTGGACGACTTATCTGGAAGCCCTGTACGTCGAACATGTTTTCGGCGCGGAGGACGCGCTGAAATACATTAATGGCTACAAAACCAAAGTCCAAAACCGACATCCGATCATCACCGAGCGTGGCTTGCAGCGTGAGCCACCCCAAGATCAGTACTTCAAAGGCGCTCTCTTCCTGCACACCCTGCGCGGTGTGATGAACGACGATGCTAAATGGTTTGACTTGGTCCGCGAAACGTATCAGACCTTCAAATACAAAAGCATTCTCACGGAAGACATCGTGCAATTGTTCAACCAACGATTCGGACGCGATATGACGCCGGTTTTCAATCAGTACTTGCGGCACACCGAGTTGCCGACATTGGAGCTTGCGTTCGGCGACGGCGGCCTTTTCGTCGCCCATCGGTGGGTTGCGGATGAACCGGGCTTTGCTATGCCGATTCGAGTTGGCGATGCGAAAGCTTGGCGTACCATTGAGCCGACAACGGAATGGCAAACGGTGAAGTCTGAACTTACCAAAGATAAACTTGAGGTCGCGACAGAACTTTACTATATCAACGTGCAAAAAATCGATCGGCTGGAGAAAGTCGGGGCCGACAAGTGATCGACGGTAACAACCGAAAGTTCATAGAAACTGCCGACGCAAGTCGGTAGAGGTTCATACCGCTAAGGCGAATTAAAAATGGATGGGTGGTTCGGTTTTTTAGCCAGTTATGACAGAACTACCGACTCGCGTCCGTAGCTTGCTATTTTAGCTTTGCGCGTCTCTTGGCTATTTCGAAACGAAAATTGAATGCCGCCAATGGATTCGAACAACGTCGACGCGGCCTTCCGATTGGCTCACGAGCGGTATGCGGAAATGGGAGTCGATGTTGATTCGGTTTTGCAGACGTTGCGAGGCTTGTCAATTTCGGTCCAATGCTGGCAAGGGGATGATGTTGGTGGGTTCGAAACCACTCGACAATCGCTGGGCGGTGGGCTGTCGGTGACGGGAAATTAT
>JANMEB010000319.1:0-4919 GCA_031376585.1 Planctomycetota bacterium
GTCTCTTAGTCGAAAATGCTCCTTGACGAATCGCGTTGTCAGACACCCGTTATAGTCAAAAAGCGATGCGTTCTCGCCATACGACGCTCGCTCAAAAAAAGTCTTATTCATGCTCGCCTTCAAGCGATCGATTCCCTCGTCCGTTACCTTTGATTCCCAAAATCCGACCGTCTTGAGCTTCCGCAAAGCGCTTAATTGCTGAATTCCTTCGTCAGTAATTTCGCCTTCGTAGATGATCAACGCTTGGAGATTCTTAAGTTTTGCAATGGTTCCCAACCCTTCATCCGTTATTCGAACGAACCCAAGTACCAACGTTCGGACTTCCGGGAACCTTGCCAGCATCTTGAGTGCGGCGTCGTCGATTATCTGCTTGTCCCCCGGCACGTCCGAGAGCTCGAGAATCACAACGGTATCCGGTTCTACGATGGCGTCCCAGTCAGCAGGCGATGGGTCGGCGAGTGTTACATGGGTTTCCCACGCAACGTCCGGAGGCGTTTCCTGACCTAATACGTGAACGGTAATGAAAGCTACGACCAACGGCAGAAGTGCGAGGCATTTGTGCATGGTTGTATCAGGTGCTTTCCCCCCGCCAACCGAGTCGCGGTCAAGGATTGTCATTAGGAACACGCTTTTCGCGACTTCGGTGAGTCTTGCCGTCGCACGTCAGTCGCCCCCACGATGTGGAAAAAACGCCTCCCACGTGACGATTGGTGTTTCATCATCGAGTAATGCAAAATAAGGATCAAACATCACTGCACCCGATGTTTCGGTTGCACTCGAAACAAGGCGCCATCTGGAATCGTCACTGAGTTTGTAGACACGGGCCGTCTCCAAATCATACGTAGCGATCAGAATTTCGCTGGTCCCGGTCCAGTGAAAGCCAATCACAGAATGGTCATCCGCATTCGGAAGCTCCTGTAATGTGATTTCATTTCCAGCTTGGCATTTGAACAAATGCGAATTGGAATCATCGTCATAAAGGCGAGCAATGGCAGGTTTTCCATTATGAAACCATAGTCCGCCGAACTTTCGATTGGCGGGAATGGCTATCGAACACTGAGGATCGCCCAACGATTTTGCGTCCAAGTCAACAAGTTTGAAAACCTGCACCCGTGTTTTTTCCGGTTTTACCACCCAGGCTTGATCGAGATGCAACTGAATATACGAAATGGGTGGCATTAAGCCGTCAGCTGGCTTTTCGATCCACTTGTTTCTCTGAAAGGCGAATAGGCGAGAGTAACGCGTTTGCGTCTTGGGATTCCAAGTGCGGTACGACAATACAGGCGAACCCTCAAGGAAAAACATTATTTCATCGCCACTTAAATCAGCTTTGTGACCATCGGGTGGCCCTATCAGGACCCATTCATCGTCTCGAATAGTGTAAAGAAAAAACCTGTCAGCACGATCCGAATTCGATGGTCGCGTGTAATAGGTCAAAAACCAAGGGATACCGTTTGCGTCAATTGAAAAGTCAGAGATGAAGTTTCCGCCAACCCCCGTGATCGCATCCCCATTCCTTCCAAGCGGCTTCCATTCGCCGTCGTCTAACCGGAGAGCCGAAACATCTCGATTTCTGTTGCGATAATACAGCCCGACCAAGGCGGTGCTACCTTTAAACTTGAAAACTATTGGCGCATGTAGGGCCGTTTTGGGGGCGCGGATATTCAGGAATTGTTTCAGATCTTGAGCAGGTACAGGGATGGCAACGCAACCAACGACCAGCATCAACAATGCTTTCAGCGGAAACACCTTCATCCGAATAACGCCTCCTCTCCTACCGAGTCGCGGTCAAGGATTCAATTCAAACCACGCCGACCGCGATTTCGGTTCATCACGGGATCCTCACTCATCATCACACCCGCCCCCAATTCTATTCCAAACCGCACGCTGGCGGGCGTGGGTGCGCACTCATCTGCCCAGCGCGGCACGTTCCCCCATTTTGGTTTTAACGAGGGCTCGAAAATCGGTCATGGCATCCTCATTGGCGAACGCGCGTTTTGGAATGAAAAAGTTTCCTCGACCGCCTTTGAACCAAAACAACTTGCGTTCCTCTTTAGCAGCCTCAAACGACGACCAGGGGATCTTTTTGCTCGTTTGCTTCGATTCTGCCGCAAGGTAGTTTTCGTCGATTGTGATCCGAAGGCGATGAGGCATTATCACGATTAACAAGCACATTGAGCCGTAAAAAAAGACCTCGCCGGCCGCAAATATTCCCCCATACAAAACGACTATCCCGACCTGAAGATCGTTTCCGACAAACAAAAAACGCAACAAAGCATACCGAGCACAGGCAACGCAACGAAATGCGCTATCCGAATTGCGCGACTGGTCAGCAAACAGAGCCGAAGCCAGTCCATCGGAGAAAACACAAAGTTCAAGGTCATTGGAAAGTGTGGCCTAATATCTTGTCCCACCCGGTTTCAACCCTTTCGCCGCGAGGATCGGTTCATTTCAGTGGATAATTAGTCGTCCCTCCGATTTTATCTGAGGCCGCAAGAGTCTGTCCGCCCTAATTGTACCCGATCGATCAGTGGCGAATGGCGACAATTCTAGTTCAAACCGCACGCAAGGCGGGCTGGGGGGCATTGTACCGCGAAGCGTCGGTGCGGGAGTGCTCTTTATTTGGTTGGTAAGCCCCGTGTCATACGCCAACGATTCGCAACATCGAGTAGCGCGCAGCCGATTCCGTAACCACCAGCGCCGCCTGCGATGGCGGGCACTAAAGCCGATAGAGTCGGTCCGCTAATCGTGAACCCCATGTAAAAACCAATAACCGCCAAGACTGCTGTGCAGCTGGAGACGAACGCCATTTTGACCATTGATGTATCCTCGTAAATGATCCGCTCAATTCTCATTGTACCCCCCGCCAACCGAGTCGCGGCAAGGGTTGTTTTTAAGGACAGGCAGTTCGCGATTGCTAAGCGCTACCAGAAAGTAACCGTGGTCGAGCGGCCTGTGTATTGTAGTCGTCACGACGAAGGAAAGGCCAAACGGAACAATCGCGCCCCAACATGGCTTGGGAATCAATCCATCGGTGATGCGAGCGTTCGGCCAGCTTTCGTGACCAATGGAATACGAAAGCGCCTCCAAGTAACGCCGCTACTCCCAGGAGGGGCCTGATCATGAGGCCAATCAATCCAGCCGATCCTAGCAGGCCACAAAGCCAGAGAAGGAGAACGTCAAACGATGGAGGGTAGCCAACGTCATCTGGCCACTCGTATTCCAAATCGGAGTGAAGAAACACAATCGCCGTTGAAATTTCGCGCCGTACTTTCTTGGCGAGTCGGTATTTTCCTCGAAACCGACGCAGGAATATTGGCGACGAAAAAGTGTCATAAAGCGTTTCCGCAGTTGAGAGGATGTACTTTACAGCGCGGTCATCTGAATCGACTATGGAGGTTTGCATCACACGAGACTCGTACTCATCAATAGTCAACGTGCCAGAACACAATTGACGCAACATTTCGGCGAGTTCGTCACGAGATTTTCGATCGACCATGTCTATTACCCAAACGCCTCCCCGCCAACCGAGTCGCGGTCAAGGATTTTCTATTCTACTCCCACCGCGTCGCCGCGAGGGGTGGCTATCGATTCTATCCGACTTGAGAAACAAGTGTTCGCTGAAGTGACTGGTTTGGCGGACCTAAAGTCGTCGAACAATGAAGATAGAAAGCAATCCAACGAACCCGATCATATAAGCGACGAGCATGACTTGCATGAATCGTGCGACGCATGCGAGTTGCCAATCGTTCAAATCCAGCCATTGGTTCAGATATAGGAATTTTAAGAACAGCCAGTTGGTGCGAAGATTGTTGTTCCCGAACAGGCTGGGCTCGCCGATGGCTTCATAGGTTTCCACATGATGCAGGCGAAGGCGGCGAAATGTCCACAAGACGAGCACCAACCTCAGGACTGCCATTCCAAATAACGTAGCGCCCCATGTCGTTTCAATCGTATCAGACATTGCGGCTAACCGCCTAAAGAATCCATGAAATTCCGTGGCTTAGGGCCAGGGTCATTTGTCACCGACCGCCCAAACGGTGAACGCCACCGCTTTCATTTTACGCGCTGCCCGCCGCGGAGGGGGGAGGAGGTGTTGTTTGTCGTTCATGGCTGATCAGGTAGCAGACCTGAGCCGTGTCCTCCTGTCGAACTAACTCGCAGGAAGTTTTCCATTACTTGGTATCCTTCCGTGAATGAGCAAGTTGGAGATTTAACGTCATCCGTTAGTTCAAGCTCAACATCATACGCATCTTGAAATCTTCCGCTACGGTCCAAGTACTTCCGCTTTGAACCCGTTAAACGCTTTACGACGGGCAGGCGGCGGGTTGCAAGGTACGAGTCAGTCGCATTTTTTCGGATCGCCAAGATGATTTGTTCATGTTCATTTTTTGTTCGTTGGTCAATGTTATCGATGTGGGTATTAAACTCCAAATCGAAGCGGTGCGTCTCATCGCCCTCAACCCAAATAAAGTTTCGCGCGTCCCGTTTCACAATGATTGACGGTATTCCATTCGCCGCAGAAGATTCGAGAAGCTTGATAGCCTCACTCAATCTCGACCTTTCAACTTCTGTGCCGTAAATAGCGGAACCCTCCGTGATCGAGTTAATTCCGTTGAGACTAAGCAGATTGGCGATGTGTTCGTGCGTAATGCAGTCGAGACCCCCGGTGCCGCAAAGCCCAACAGTCGGTCCAGCGAAAAACGGGGGAGGATTGTAGTACCAGTAAAGGCGCAGCGCTATTGGCGTGGCAACGGCCGCAAAAAGCACCAGCATGAATAGTGTTCTAAGTTTGAATCGCATTCCAGCATGAAAAAAAATCCATGAAAGTCCGTGGCTTGGGTCAACCACTTCACTCAATTGTACCCCCCGCGAACCGAGTCGCGGTCAGGGATTCTATTTCAAAACGAATGCAAGGC
>JANMEB010000320.1:0-2041 GCA_031376585.1 Planctomycetota bacterium
ATTCCCAAGTCCAACATGTCGCACTAACAAAGCTGAGAATTTCTGCAGACGATGGTGGATGGTCAAAGTCGCGATAGTAAATGTACGGACCGTCCCAAACAATGTAGTTTTCCCATTGATTTCGCCGCTCAAGTGGAGTCCGCCCCAAATGTGAAATCCTCCACTTCGGTTTAATCTGGTCTGCCAAGTGCAACCACATGATGCATGATTCGACGCGTCGCGGTCGGCAATCTTCCTTGATCTGCCAAACTAGAACATCGCTGGCAATTGCCGTCTCGCCATCACGCAGCGCGGCGTCTGTGATTTCTACCAGGTTCCAAGTTTCGGGCAATCGATCCTTTAGTCTGGATCGATTGGCTATGGCGACAAATACGGCAACGATCGAAGTCGTGACCAGCAAAGTGTAGATGGAATATCGATACACGGCATTATCCAACTTACGATTTGGATTTACACGTCGTCAATGCCCGCCACCGCTTTCATTTTACGCGTTGCCCGCCGCGGAGGGGTGAGGTGTGCTGCCTTCAATACACGAGGTTTGCACCGAATTCAGGAATGCGGCCTTCCGAAACTTCCCTTGACCATTGGTCGAGCTTTCCGCGATGCATTTCCCAGAAGCTCCGGCAGAGATCAAAATACTCTAGACCGACTTGCTGCTCGCCATTTTCCAAAAGCGCTTTAGCGAGACTCATGTTTGGCCCGAAGGTATCCAACGTGGGAGACCCCACGCTTTTCCCAGCATCGAGCAAGTACTGCTTCGCGTCGTCCATGCGCCCCTCACGCATGGCAACTTGACCCATAACGATGTTCGCATGAAAAACTGCCTCACCACATTGGGAACGATCCGTAACGTTTGGAAGGAGAGCGAGCACCTCTTCAGCGTGCGTTCGTGCGAACTCCGTCTTTCCCATTCCGCGGCATAGGTGTATTGCGTAGCCCAAACACACGGCTCGTTGCTCGTCTGAGGTCGCTTCACCTAAATTATTGATGACATCGTCATAGAGTGCCTGCGGTTTGGGCAATGATTCTCCGCCGACTCGTCTCGACCATTCTGTCTCTTGATCGCGTTGCGATGCCGCGGTCAACTTGTGTCGCAATTGCGCTAAGTCCAAGTTGCCGGGCATCTTGAGCTGTGCGACTACCGGTTCGGATTCAAGGTCAATCAAACTCTTGAATAGGTGCTCTGAGTTGACGACAGGGTGCCCCAATGAATCCGCCATTTCCATTGCTTGGATCAACATCTGCCTTGCGGCGGGAGTTTGCGGTACAGATCGCGAGCCGGTTCCACTTCCTAGTGTCATTCCATTGACCACAGTCTCCCGAATGTTTGCACAATCGTTCTCAAGTTCCGGGTAAATGGTAGTCGCGTTGGGCGAATCCGCCTTCGTCAAAGCAACGAGCACATGCTCGACGCCAACATGATCACTGCGGAATTGCGCAGCCTCATCAAGGGCGCTCATTAAAATTGCCTTTGCGCGAGGCGAAAATGGGACGATTTTCATTTCGTTTAGTCGCAACCGCTCAGCAGGACTCTCAATATGGTACTCCCCCGCCAACCGAGTCGCGGTCAAGGTTTTGTTTAAGGACACGCTGGACTCGATATCGGTTCATCGCGTTGTTAGGAGTCGTTTTTCGATTGCAGTCGCAACCACGTATGTCACCAACACGATGGACGCGACGACAACCAAGTCAATAATTGCAAATGTAGAGTTGATTGCTAGATGCGGATATTTCCCGGGGACGATGTCACGGAAAACAAGCGATCCATTCATCACCACGCTGGCATCAATCAAATCGACACCTTCGTTGTTCGCAACGGACCACGCCGAAAATGGCCAGCCCCAAGAGCGACCGAATGCGTCGGGAAACGATTGCTGTTCGAACGCAACACTGCGTGACCATGGGATCATGCTCAAAATCGTGAGCAGCGCTAGGACCGAATAAATCGACACCCGGCGAACAAGTTTCATGGAAAAGTCACATCTTTAGCCGCAATACGCCTTCGACTACGGCCCATCCATAAATAATCGGACTAATATCT
>JANMEB010000426.1:0-2996 GCA_031376585.1 Planctomycetota bacterium
GAGGGAGTGGGGAAGGCGGGGGCCGTTGATCGCGACGACGCGGGAGGCAAGGAAGTTGCCCCAGCGGGCGGCTTGGGCAGCCGGCCAACCGCGGGAAAGGCCATACAACGTACCGCCGGCAAATGCGTCACCAGCTCCGACGGTGTCGATCGCATTGACGCGAAAGCCCGGCACGTGAGTCGATTGTGACTTTTCAATCACGTAACATCCGTCGGCACTGTTGGTGAGAAAAACCAGCGGGACGTCTTGGCCCAAACGCTTGCCGCATTCGGCGAGCGAATCGGTTCCGCAAAACTGGCAGGCTTCGTCGGCGTTGCAAAACAAAATGTCGCAATGCTCGACGATCATCGCCGCGAAGTCCTCGGCAAAACGATTTATCAGAAACGAATCAGAAAAAGTAAATGAAACTGGAATCCCAATACGTTTGGCTTGATGCATGGCTTCCAAACAAGCGGCCCGCGGTTCGTCGGCATCCCACAAATACCCTTCGATATAGGCGAACTTGCACAACTGCAAATGATCGACGTGAATGTCGCAAGGGGAAAGCGTCGTCGACACGCCCAAATGGGTACACATCGTTCGTTCGGCGTCGGGGGTAGTAAGAATTACGCTGCTGCCAGTCGGGATTCCGTTTTCGGGCGCCAGAGGGACTTCGAAGCCAATCCCTGCAGCCACCATGTCTTTGCGATAGAACTCGCCGTGCGGATCGTGCGAAACTTTGCCCGCGTAATAACCAGTCCCGCCACTTTGGGCGATCGCGATCATCGTGTTGGCTGCTGAACCGCCCGAAGCCAACTTGACAGGATGTCCTTCGATTTTTTGCAGCACGGCGGCTTGCTCAGCGGCCGACATGAGCATCATGGACCCGCGATTCAGTCGCAAATCGGAAATCACCGAGTCATCGACGAGCGCCAAAATATCGACGAGCGCATTTCCAACGCCGTAAACATCCATTTGACGTTTGAGCATGGATCTTGTCCCTCACGCGACCGCAGTGTTTTACCATCGAAACTCGAACGTGCCTTTTTATTCGAATCGTTCAATCGATGCAAGGAATCAAGGTCGTGGGGCGTCTCGGATGCCGCCTCGTCGAATAACTTGAAGCAACAATGGGCTAATGGACATGATGATGCCAAGTGCCACTGCCACAATCCATGAGACAAACGATCGATCGGTCAGCGAAATAACCGCGACGGAAACACAAAAAAACAGCAATGCCCATTTGCCTTGCCCAAGCATTGCGCACATTCCCATGAGGGCCATCGTGACGGCACCCCAAAGGCCGGTGTATTGCAGAGCGCCGAACGGAATCGCGGCAAGCGGCGTGATCAGCAGCAATTCCGCCAAGGAAAATTGACGGCCCGCGTCTTTCATCGGGTTGGGAGAATTCCGATCGTACATGCATGCAGTATAATCTCCGACGGCGCGATCCTGTCAACCAACAAAGCTAAATAACAAAATAGAGTTCTCAACGCAAAATCCGGTGCGGCTATGAATGAAATCTTGCGGGCACCGTTGGGACAAGTTCCCTATGCCATTTGGGGCTGGGGTTTGATGATTTTCAAGTACGCGGTGGAATTTGGGGTGATCTACGCCTTCGCCGGAACGATCTACACGCCGTGGGCGTTCTTGCTGCCATTCATAACAGTCAAGGCGAGTGCATTCGGACCACAGCCAACGTGGCTTGGCGCGTTCGTGTTGCTTTGGTCGCTCCCGTTCGTTGCGATAGCGATTATCCTCAGCAGCCGGAGATGCATCGATGCGGGACGGAGCGCCTGGGATGGGCTCCTGGTTCTTTGCCCTCTGGTCAATTTGGTTTTCATGGTGGCGATGTGCTTTGTACCAGCGTCGCCAAAGCGTCCGGAATATTCGGATCAAGAGGTTTCAAGTTCGCGCAGTAGCTCCGCGATGGCGGCCGTGATTTCGATAGCGTTGGGCCTTCTGCCGGGCGCCGCGATGTTGATTCTCGGTGTATATGTACTTCGCGATTACGGTGCGGGCCTTTTTTTCGTCGCGCCGATCGTGATGTCGGCCATCACCAGCTATTCGTTTCGAGTTCAACGAGCTGCCGGGCTTCGCACTTGTATGTTAGTAAGCCTTACGGGCGTGACGGCCGCGTTGGGGCTATTGCTGGTTTTCGCGCTGGAAGGGTTTGTCTGCATTTTTCTTGCGGCCCCTCTCGTCTACGGTGCCGGTGCGATAGGCGCTTTGGTCGGTTTTGCGATCGCGTTGTCACAAGATGTTCGAAACAACAACTGGCGTTCGGCCATCATGATTCTCCCTTTGGTCGCAATTGGCGATCATCAATTCTCGACTCCATTGCTTCGACAGGTTACGAGTTCTATCGATATCGACGCCCCGGTCGAAGCGGTTTGGCCGGCGGTGATCGAGTTTCCTTCAATCACGGAACCACCTCGAGGATGGTTTTGGTTGGGCGTCGCGTACCCCTTGTCGGCGCGAATTGAGGGTACGGGCGTCGGCGCCATTCGGTATTGTGAATTTTCGACGGGCGCTTTCGAGGAGCCAATTACCGTATGGGACGAGCCCTACCGTTTGGCATTCGACGTCTCTCGTCAACCACATCCGATGCGCGAACTCAGCCCCTATCGAGATCTCCATCCGCCGCATCTGGATGGATTTATGTCAAGCCAACGTGGCGAATTTCGGCTAGTGCGATTGCCAAACAACAGAACTCGATTGGAAGGAAGGACTTGGTATCACGTAGACATGTATCCCCAAGACTATTGGCAGCTTTGGTGCGATCACTTGATCCACGATATCCATCTGCGAGTTCTCAACCATATTCGTGCGACCGTGGAACGAGGCGATGCTTCTCGACGCTTGATTCGGCAAGACAAATTCGCAGTGCCCGAAACCGCCGAACGCGGTGTTGGGCTGTCCTCGAACGAAGTCAACCAAGGTTGGATTTCGCTTTTCGATGGTTCAAGTTTATTTGGGTGGCAAGCCGAAACCGATGCCAACTGGCGAGTCGAAGA
>JANMEB010000437.1:0-2097 GCA_031376585.1 Planctomycetota bacterium
CTTTAATGCCAACAAAGTCCTTTGGCCGTCATCCGTGGCGAACTTAAACGGTGATGAGACAGCGGCCCGACGCGGTTCGGTTAAACAATGAATGCCGTCGGCCTCATAACCGCTAAAGGCGTGAGCCTCCCGACTGGAATAGGCAAATGATTCGGCGATTCGTTTGGCGCGATCGGTTGAGTAACCCATCTTTGACGGCCATTAACGAGAGCCAACAAAATGTCCGAAACTAACTCGCCGTTCGATTCGGAATTGATTCAACGTATCCACGTTGCAGTTAGGCGCAATCCTCATATCAACGCCCGTCACGTTCGCTTCCAAGCCGCCAACGGCCGGATTCTCATTAGCGGACGTACCGTTAGTTATTACGACAAGCAAATGGCTCAGGAAGCTCTCCGATCCATCGACGGAATTAGTGCGATCGAAAACGAAATTGAAGTCTGCTGGTAGCCCTTTCGCTGCCCTCCGTGTCGATTGCCAACCGGGATCGAATCGTTTCTAATGATCGACCTGCTCGCAAGCCGGCGACTATTCCGCCCCGTATGTTGGCTTGCGACGTTGATTCTTTTCTTCAGTTGAAGGAGACCATCGTGTCGCGACCGAAAGCTATTACTTTCAAGGGAACGCCAATGACGTTGGCTGGAGACGCCTTGCGCGTTGGCCAACCAGCACCCGACTTTAAGTTGCATTTTTTCGAGGGAGGCCTCAAGGAACTGACGCTCAAGGATCTTCGCGGCAAACCAACGTTGATCAGTGTCGTGCCCTCCTTGGATACCGGCGTGTGTTCGATTCAAACAAAGAAGTTCAATGCCGAATTGGCCGATTTGGCCGGCGAGATCAACGCCCTGACCGTTAGTTTAGACTTACCCTTCGCGCAAAATCGCTTCTGCACTGAGAACAAAATTACCAACATCCGTACGGCGACCGACTACCAAGATCGCAACTTCGGACAGAACTGGGGAATGTTAATCGAAGAATTGAAGTTGCTGGCGCGCGGCGTTTTTGTACTCGATCCTAACGGCAAAATCCTGCATGCCGAGACCGTTGGCGAAGTCACCAGCGAACCTAACTACGACGCTGCACTCAAAGTCCTTCGAGAAGCCCTTTCCCCGACGCACGCCTAAGCGTCACGATTCGCGAACACCTATGTAAACGCCAAACGGTGGACGATTTTTCGTTCACCGTCTTTTTTGGGGAAAGCAGTTTGCTTCGCCGACCAAGACTCAGCCGATCTCGAATCCCAGCTCATGAAAAACTCGCCGCCTGGAATCCAGACCATGCCAGGAGGCGAGTCACCGATTGGTGTTTCGTTGGTCGCGTAAATCGGCGCTAAGTTTTCTGTGGCGGGTTTGTCAACCGGAACAACTTTCGCACGAGCCGAACCACCTAGTAAAACAATTGTCGCAACCCACAGTAAACCTCGATGGAAAATATTAACCAACGGGCGAAAAGTGTAAAAATAGCGGAGGCCGGACTCGAACCGGCGACACACGGCTTATGAAGCCGTTGCTCTAACCAACTGAGCTACCCCGCCGCAGCGAAAAATCCCGTTGAATTGCGTTCAAAAATCTTACCCAAAAAACGCTGCGTGCAAAAGGCTTGGAGGCGGAGTCTTTCGCAGGGCCGAACCCGCGATGAGTCCGATGTGTCTGCTTGAAAGTATCAGGACAATGGCGCACAATCAACTGGCGTTCTTGTCGCATTGTTCGATGGGAACCATCGCTCGGGAGACGTGGCTGAGTGGTCGATAGCGCCGGTTTGCTAAATCGGTGTAGGGGTCAAACCTTACCACAGGTTCGAATCCTGTCGTCTCCGTTCGTTGTTCTATTTCTGTTCCGCGCCGTCGCCGATTCATCGGCCTTGCCCATCGACGGCTTTATCGGATCTGCGTAACAATGCACTTGCGTTTCGAACGTCAATTTTATTTTTTGGAACAGAGAATCGCATGGACATAAAGTCAGTTCTGGATCAAATGCTAATTTCCGGCAAACAAATCGCATCCAAGACCGGAGCATTGGCAGAAAAGGGTTTGGAAGTACCAGCATCAGGTCCACAGCGAGACTCGATGTTGTCCGGATTAGGCAAAGGTGCAATAGC
>JANMEB010000454.1:0-4850 GCA_031376585.1 Planctomycetota bacterium
GATTGGCCGTAATACGATTTTAGGCTGGCTTCCAGTTGTTGTACTTGTGCCTTGCTCGGCGCGAACGCATTTCCCGACGCGATGCCCAAAAATGCTTGAAGATCGGTGATGACCGCGCTCAGGTCTTGATAGCGATTCGCCGGTTGCTTTTCCATCAACTTCAGGACGATGTCGGAAATTCGTCGGTCGATGCGCGGCACAATTGTTTCTGGACGAGCGACCGGTTGCGACCGGTGTTTCGCCAGAACTTCCTTGGCGGAATTGCCTTTGAAAGGTGGTGCACCGGTCAGCAGAGCGTAAAACGTGCAACCGAGCGAATAGATATCCGCGCGATGATCGACGTCAGAAGAATTTGCGGCTTGCTCCGGAGAAATGTAATTGACTGTACCGACGGTCGCGCCGACGCCGGTCAATTGAATCGAGCCCGAACCGAAATCTCCGGAGACTTGATCGACCGGTTCGTCCGCCGTGTCGGGAAGTTTGACCAATCCTAAATCGGCGACTTTTACGACGCCGTGTTGGTCGAGCATCAAGTTGGCTGGTTTGATGTCGCGGTGAACCATGCCTTGATGATGGGCGAATTGCAAGCCACGCGCGGCCTGCAAGATGTAGCCAGCAGCTTGTCGCGGCTCAAGCGGTCCATTCTGTTTCAAGAGGTCCGACAAGTTCTGTCCTTGCACGAATTCCATGCTGAAAAAGTTGGTTTCGCCATCTTGGCCCAAGTCATAAATCTGTACGACGTTATGATGCACCAATTGTGCTGCGGCATACGCTTCGCGAAAGAACCGGGAGATGGCGGTCGAACTTTTTGCAATTTGCGACTGAATCAATTTCACCGCGACGTTGCGATTGAGTGAAAGCTGTTGAGCTAGATAAACAACTCCCAAGCCACCGCGCCCCAGCTCTTTGAGCATCTTGTATCCGCCCAATTGAACCGGGACGCTGCTCGAATTTGAATCGCTGCCCACAGCAAAGTCACCGGCCGTGTTGCGAGTATCGGCAACCGGTTTTTCCAATCGCGTTGCGTCGTCCGACTGATTCGTCGCCGACTGTGGTTTGGCCGATTGGTCAGCGGCCGTGATACCGCCGACCTCCGCCGCCAGAGCCCGAACCACGAACGTGGCCAAGTCCCCTTCGATTCGCAGTTCAAACGACTGTTGGCAACCGCGGCAAGTCGGTCGAAAGCGTCCGGCCTTGGGTTGCTTGATCGTTAACGCATATTGGCAAAGCGGGCACTGAATTTTTAACATGGCGTGTCTTCAATGGAATTCGATGGAAAGCATCTCTCAAAGATAAATTTTCTAATTTGCCAATACACGTATTTGCTCAGTTCATCGTAATCTGCATTGGATTCGATACTGGCATATTCTAAGCGCTGATCAAGATTTGGAATTCACCCGCCTGATGCACTTCTCAAGCCGCGCGATTGTTTTCGGCGGAGATCAGCGAGTTTCCCCAATTCTCACGGTAGCGGAGGAAAAGCAGAGACATGACTTTTTCGCCTTCGGCTACCAAAATGTTCAAAGGCAAAACTCCTTGGTTGTACTCAGGTCCCTTGTTTTTCCAATAGCTGCTGCAAGTCGTTTTGAACTGCTTCGGCGGCAGTCTTGAGTTGCAGGAACAATTGGCTGCCGTTCGACAAATCATTTGCCAACGCGGCGCGTTCGATGTCGCTCGCCGCGTTCCATGCGTCCAGCGCGCAGAAGTTTGCCAACATTCCCTTGATGGTGTGGGCTGCCTTCGCCACGCCCGCAGGATCCCCGGCGTGCAAGCTGGCCTTGAGTTTCGCAAGTTCGATCGGACTTTCTTGGCCAAGAATCCCCACGGCCTCGCGCAACAATTCCCAATCGTTGTCGGTTTGTTCAAGCAGTTCCCTAATATCGATCGCGCTCATAATGTTTCGCCTGCAAAAGGCTTTGCCGCTGTCGCCGAGGCCTCGTTCAAGATTCGGTCCATTTCTTCAAATAACAAATTCACTTTGATAGGCTTGGAAACATAGCCATCCATGCCCGCAGCGAGGCATTTTTCCCGATCGCCAATCATCGCGTGGGCCGTCATGGCAATTATCAAAGTCCTGCCCGTCGACGGTAGCTTGAGATCGTGAATGCGAGCAGTTGCCTGGTAGCCATCCATGTCGGGCATTTGGATATCCATCAAGACCAAATCAAATCTATTGTTTTGACATGCCTCAACGGCCTCAAGACCGTTTCGCGCGATCGTAACGTGGTGTCCGCGCTTCTCTAACAACCGCGCGGCAAAGCGTTGATTGACTTCATTGTCCTCCGCCAACAAAATTCGCAGGGAACGACTTGGTCGGCTTTCGGGGGAAATTCGTCCATCGTTGACGATTGTTTCAGGAATCGGCAGCGTTGAACAGAACACGGATCGAACCATGGCGTCGAACAGCAACGATTGCTTGACAGGCTTCAGCAAATGCGAGGCAACTCCCAGTTTTCGGCAACGTTCTAAATCTCCAATGCGATCGGCCGACGTCAGCAATATGACTTGGGGGCCGCCTTGGCAAATGACCTTTTCGGCAAGCATGAATCCGTCAAACACTGGCATATTCACGTCCGAAATCACCAATGGAAATGCCGCCCCTGCATTAGCGGCGCGATCCAATTCGGCCAATGCGTCTGCAGCGCTCACGCAGCAGGTCGGGCGCATTTCAAAGTTGTTTAGAACGCGTTCGAGAATTTTCAAATTGGTTTGATTGTCGTCGACGATCAGAACCCGCATGCCGCGGAGCTGATCGATTTCGTTGCCTTGGTAATTCGAGGCGCTAGCTGAACCTAGTTTGAAACGTGCTGTGAAATGAAACTCAGAACCTTGTCGCGGTTGGCTGTTTGCCCAGATTCGGCCACCCATCAATTCGACCAATTGCTTGGAAATCGCCAAACCTAAACCCGTGCCGCCATATTGCCGCGTTGTCGAGCTGTCGGCTTGTTCGAACGGCCGAAAGATCATTTCGAGTTTATCCTGCTGTAGACCGATGCCTGTATCCGATACCGTGAACTTGAGACAAACCTCTGAATCGGCTTGGGAGTCGATCACAACGCGAACGACGACTTCGCCGGATTCCGTGAATTTAATTGCGTTGCCCACCAAGTTAACGATGACTTGTCGCAATCGATTTACGTCACCCCTTAAGTTCTCAGGCACGTCTGAATTAGCGTCGAACGCCAATTCAATGTCTTTGATGTGGGCTCGCAACGCCAGCGAGCTGAGTGTGTCGCCGATATGGTCGCGCAAGCGGAAGTCCTCGCTTGTCAATTCCATTTTGCCCGCTTCGATCTTGGAAAAGTCCAACACGTCATTGAGCAACGTAAGCAGGGCATCGGCGGAGGCCTTGATCGTCCCGACGTAATCTCGTTGCTCTGGATCCAAGCGCGTATCGAGCACCAACTCGGTCATGCCCATAATGCCGTTCATGGGCGTACGAATTTCATGGCTCATGTTCGCGAGAAATGCACTTTTGGCACGGTTGGCGGATTCAGCGGCAACCATAGCCGTTTTCAATTTTTCCTCAGCCCGCAGGCGTTCGATTCCGACCGCAATACTGTGGGCGACCGACGCGAGCGAGTCGAGTGTCTTATTCGAAAGCGGATGGCGGGCGAACAATGCCATGACACCAATCACTCGATTCTCAATAACCAGCGGGTGCCCGGCAAAAGCCACCATCCCTTCGCGCCGCGCCCATTCCTTGTCTCCGACGCGAGGGTCATCGCAAACTGTATTGGTGAAGTGCGGCTTAACTTCTTGGGCAATTAACCCAATTTTGAATTTGCCAACGGGAACTCGGCCATGGGGACCGTCTAAGTGAGTGTACAATCCAGCGCTGGCCTGCAACTCCAAAACATTTTCCTGCTCATTGAGTGTCCAGATGCGCGCAAACGCTGCATCCAAATGGCGGACCATCGCCTCCGCACAATAGTGCAACGTCGTTGGTAGATCATTCCCACCGATCAATCCTTTGCCGACGTCGGCTGCAAAGGCCGCTAATCGAGTTTGTTCGTTCTGCAACCGTTCGGATTCCTTGCGGATCGTGATGTCGCGAATGATTCCGGTAAATCGCTGTTCGGAGTCCGACTGCGACTCGCTCACTGACAAATCGATCGGGAAAGTGCTTTGATCTCGACGAATACCTTCGACTTCGACCCTCCTGCCAATAATCTTGGCCACACCGGTATTCAAATAGGTTCGCATGCCGCGATCATGCTCTTCATGAAATTTTATCGGCATGAGCAGTTTGACGTTGTGGCCTATTAACTCGCCCGCAGAATAGCCAAAAATCTTCTCTGCCGCCGGATTGGCCGATTGAATTAGCCCCTCGACGTCAATCGTAATGATTGCATCGGCAGCGGTATCTAGGATCGCGCGAATCGACTGTTCGCTGCGGCGAAAGTCCCGTTGGCTGGCGTTCAATTCGGCCGTTCGCACGCGAACTTGGGCTTCGACAAGTTCGTTGGTGGACTCGAGTGCCGCTTGTTTATCGGCGATGCTCTGAATTTCTTCGGTACCTTTAAGGCATGACCAAATCAGAAATACGTTCTCAAAAACGACCCAGCCCGCGTGTTCCATCCATCGCCAAGGGCTCGCAGTTAGCTCGCCAAATACTGATTGCGGCCAATAGACGCCACGAAGAAAATGGTCTAGCGTCACGACAACCGTCGCCGATACAAGTACTTTCCAATCGCGGTAAAACGCCAAGAACGCGAGCGAGCCAAAGACATGAAAATGAGTCTCAATCCGCCCACCGGTGACGTGAATCAACAGCGCGGACATTAACATTTGTGCGATCGCAATTATATGGCGAGTCAGCCAATAGCCCGGTCGATACTTTGCAGCAA
>JANMEB010000474.1:0-7950 GCA_031376585.1 Planctomycetota bacterium
TTGTGAAATTCTTCGTGGTCTGGGTCGCCAATTTCGATCTTATACGGAATCCGCCGCATAAAGGCTTCGTCGACCAAGTCCGATGGCTCCAAGTTGGTCGAGAAGATTATCAACTGTTCAAACGGAACTTCGATTTTTTTACCGGTGGGAAGCGTTAGAAAATCGAAGCCGCTTTCCAGTGGAACGATCCAACGATTAAGCAAGTCGGTCGGATGGATTCGCTGCCGTCCAAAATCGTCGATCAGCAAACAGCCGCCGTTGCTCTTGAGTTGCAAAGGTGCTTCGGAAACATTGCTGACTGGATCGTGGCGAATTTCCAAAGCGTCGAGCGTCAGCTCGCCGCCGACCATGACGGTGGGGCGCTTAATTTTGGCCCAGCGGCGATCGAATGGGGCTTCTTTGACCAAGCCCATGTCCGTGGCGCGGTCGATGTGGTGATAGGCCGCGTCGAAGAGCTTGATGATTTGTCCATCGTCGTACAGTGCATGCGGAATCCAAATATACTGTCCAAAGCACGAGGTGATCTGTCGGGCAAGCGTCGATTTACCGTTGCCCGGTTCACCGTACAAAAACAACCCCGCGCCCGAATTGATAGCGGGCCCGAGGTTCTCGAACAACGCTTCGTTAATGGTGATTTCGCTAAATGCCTTTTTGAGTTGGCGCCGCTTGGGCGACTCGGCCCGAATCGTTTGGGCTTCGGTTGAAAGAATGTAATCCATCAGCGGCACCGGGGCCGGTCCAACGTAAGCACAGGCTTGGCTAGACAACCGAGCGCGTTCCTGCCCGTTTTCGGTCAAAGCATAGATATAGTCGTTGAGCGGCGCAGATCCTTTGTGAACAATGATCTGCCGCGTGCGCATCGAATGATAGACTTGCTCCAACGCATTGAAAGGCACAGCAATGTCGTCTGCCATTTGTCGGCCGCTGGTCATTCCAACCATCGAGAGGCGTTTACAAATCAGCCCTTCGATCATCGACGTGGGCAAACCTGTGTCGGCAATCGACTGCGGCTCGGCGGGCCGATAACACTCCTCGGCCAGAATCGTTTGCAACAAACTCGATGGTGCTTCGCTTGTCTCTGTATTGAGCATGATCGCTTTCTTCCGCACATTCTGAACCAACCTAACATTCGGCAAGCGCGGCTAGGCAACTCGCCGTTGAACTGTAGGTCACCGCGAGCAACTTGTGCAAAAAAGTCATGCTAGTAGTAAGGAAATATTGCTGGACGCGAAAAATTTACCCCGTCGCCAAGTTTTTTCTGGCGGGAACCAATTTCACAACCTAAATCATTAGGTTCGGGTATTAAATTTACCTCGCCCGCCCCACATTATATGAAGAACCGCTCCAACCTTTCCGCCGAATGCTCGTACCAAGCGAACCCGTCCGCCACCAGCGTTCGCGCGACGGCGCGCTGGTTCTTGTCGGGACAAACGGATACTGCGGGACCGATTCGTCGGCTCGCGATTAATGCGAGTCCCTTTGTCGTGGGCCGTGTTTCCGAGGCCTCGTTGCGATTGGACACGCGAAGCGTTTCCAAGGGCCATGCGGAACTCCTGTTGGAAGGGGACGAACTGTGGATCCGCGATCTCAATAGCACCAACGGCACCTACGCCAATGGCGAAAAAATTAGCGGCCTGACGAAGCTCAATGTGGGTGACTTAGTGCAATTCGCCACGCTCGTGTTCCGAGTCGGACGCGACGAAGCCAAAACCATGGGTCACACGTCTGCGGAAAATGATGTCTGCGATCAAGCCCTGGCCATCATGCAATTCGATCGATTGATCAACGACGGCGGCGTGTTTCCGTTTTATCAGCCGATTGTCGAGATGAGCGATCAACGCACCATCGCCTATGAGATTCTGGGCCGCAGCCGCTTGTTTGGGTTGACGACTCCTGCGGAAATGTTTTCGGCCGCGCAACAATTAAATCAAACCACCCAACTGAGCGATGTGTTCCGTTCTTTGGGCGTCGATACTGCGGTGAAGAATCAAATGCACTTGAATTTGTTCATGAACACGCATCCCGACGAACTCGGCACCAAAGGTCTGGCGGACTCGCTACAATTGCTCCGCCGAACTCATCCGGAACAATCGCTCACGTTGGAGATTCACGAGAAGGCCGTAACCGATTGCCAAATGACGCGCGAGTTACGCGACTTGCTACGCGAATTGAATATTCAATTGGCCTTTGACGATTTTGGTGAAGGTCAAGCCCGCTTGGTCGAACTGAGCGAAGTCATGCCGGACTACCTCAAATTCGACATGGGACTTACTCGCGCGATTCATTCGGCCTCTCCCGAAAAACAAAAAGTCGTCTCCATGCTTGCGAGAATGGTCAATGAACTGGGCATCGTCTCGCTGGCCGAAGGCGTTGAAGAAGCCGAAGATCACAAAATCCTTGTCGATATGGGTTTCAAATTGGGCCAAGGATTCTTCTACGGTCGACCCGCACCAATTTCTAAATACAGCCCAGCGAAAACCTAAGTCGCAGGGCCGAACTGCTTGTCTCGCTGAGGCACGGTCGAGCTGAATTCGCCAAAATTAAGGCGTTTTCGCAGCTTGACTTAACGAATCGGGAACAATGGACTAGACTATTTGCTTCCCTGATTCCATCCATTTCGCGCCGCAACACGTGCGCGTATTTTTTTCTGTTCCCCGCACGAGTCGGATATGGCCAAAAGCAAAAAGAAACTCGAAGTTGTTTTCCTCGTATGCGAGGAAACCGGCGATCACAATTACACGCTTCGCCGAAGGTCAGGTGGCGAAAAGCTCAAACTGAAAAAGTACTCGCCGCGCCTGCGCAAACACACGGTTCATAACGAAAAGAAAAAGTAGCGCCGCGACCGGCCGCGATTCCCCGTTGGACTCCCGCGAGTTTTGCTCCACAAGGATTAAGGGGCCATGGCGCGTAAACGATGGTTGGTTTTTCCGCATGACGCAGCGCGCGTTCAAGACCTCGAACGAACGCTCGGCATCTCCCCGGTCGTCGCGCAATTGCTGTTGCGCCGCAAGATCACCGAACCGGATTTGGCCCGGCGATTTCTCGAACCGCGACTCAATGATCTGCGCGAACCGAATGCCCTGCCCGGATTAGAAGCTGCCGCAGCCATCATCCACCAAGCCGTGAAAGACCAAAAGAAAATCGTCGTCTACGGCGACTACGACGCCGATGGCATGACGGCCACGGCGATCTTGGTAGGCTGCTTGCGATTGCTGGGTGGACAAGTCAGCTACTTCGTTCCGAGCCGGCTCGACGATGGCTACGGATTAAACAACGAAGCCATTTCTCAGCTTCACGATCGCGGTGCCCAAATGTTGGTAACCGTGGACTGCGGAATCGCCAGCGTGGAATGTGCGCGACATGCGAAAGACTTGGGATTGCAATTGGTCATCACCGACCATCACCAATTCGGCAGCGAACTTCCGGTCGCGGACGCGCTCGTGCACCCCGCGCTTCCCGGATCGGATTACCCGTTCGCCGGCCTGTGTGGAGCGGCGGTCGCCTTCAAGTTGGCTTGGTCGATTTGTCAGCTTGCGAGCAATGCGCCGCGAGTCAATCCCCAACTGCGAGACTTTTTGCTGATGGCGCTTGGGCTGGCCGCGATCGGCACCGTGTGCGACGTCGTTCCGCTAGTCGATGAGAATCGAATCATCGTGCGACACGGGCTGGCTTGCATCAAAACGCACGCTTGCCCCGGGCTGCGAAGCCTCATGACGGTCGCCGGTTTGGATCCTACCAAGCAACTTGCGTCGGAAGATCTAGCCTTCAAGATCGGCCCGCGGCTCAACGCGGCCGGAAGACTTGGCCAAGCCCAACTGGGGGTCGAATTGCTAACGTCCGATCAGCTTCCGCGCGTCGCCGCGCTTGCCGAGTATTTGCAGCAGCTCAATCTAAGTCGTGATAGCCTCGACCGTAGCATTCACTTGTCGGCCAACAAACAAATCAAAGATCAATTCGACGGCGACAATGATCCCGCGTTTGTATTGGCCGATCGGGATTGGCATGCCGGCGTGATCGGAATCGTCGCGGGTCGGATCAGCGAAAAATTTCATCGCCCCACGCTGATGATTTCGATCGATTCGCTCGGTGCGAAACCTGGGATCGGCTCAGGACGTTCGGCTAGCGGACTGGACTTGTACCAAGCCCTGCATCATTGCCGCGAGCATTTGGTTTCTTTTGGCGGGCACGCAGCGGCGGCCGGATTCAAAATCGACGCCGATCGGATCGAGCCGTTTCGCCGAGCATTTTGCGATTACGTCGCCGATCAAGTTGGCCCGCAAGAACGCTTGGCCGAGTTACATATCGATGCGGAAGCAACGCTCAGCCAACTAACCCTCGACACGCTGCGTGAAGTCGAGCGGCTTGCGCCGTTTGGCCAAGCCAACCCACGACCCATTTTGTGCGCCTCCCAAGTCCATTTAGTGGAAGCACCACGTCGCATGGGTGCCAACGAGCGACATTTGTCGATGCGAATCGTTCAACACGGCGTCAAAATGCGCGCCGTTGCGTTCGGCCGCGCCGATTGGGCCGACCATTTGCCAGACCCAGCGCTGCCTATCGATTTGGCCTTTCATCCCGTGATCAACGAATTCAACGGCTACCGAAAAGTGGAAATGCAACTGCTAGACTGGCGATTGTCGACCGCATCCGTGTGTTCTGTTGGCGAGTCCGCCGCGGCGGATCAGCCCCCTGATTCTGTGTTCTGTAAGTGAGTAGTTTCCAGTGTTCAGTTTTCAGTAAGAACGAACGGAATTGGCTTTGCTAAACACTGAAAACTATTCCCCTCGTTTTACTGATCACCGAAACTATTCGGAACCTCTCCTGTGACTCAAACCGCTACTCGCATCGATTCGATCACGCCTCTTGGCTGGGACGCGGCATGGGATTGGACGAGTGATTTAGCCGACGAATTTGCACAGCCGTACTTTCAAAAGTTAATGGCGTTTGTGGACAGTCAAAGGCAAAGCCACGTCGTCTATCCCGAACCGTCGCGGATGTTTGAAGCCTTTCGTTTAACGCCTCGCGCATCCGTGCGCGTTGTTATTTTGGGCCAAGACCCCTATCACGGCGAGGGCCAAGCACAGGGGCTCAGCTTTTCGGTGCCACGCGACACTCGAATTCCGCCTTCGCTACAAAATATTTTTCGCGAACTGAGTAGCGACTGCGACTTACCGATTCCCGCCCACGGCGACTTGTCGAACTGGGCATCCCAAGGCGTATTGCTGCTCAATGCGGTTCTCTCCGTGCGGGCAGGTGCAGCCTTTTCGCATCGGGGTCAAGGTTGGGAATGGTTTACCGACAGCGTGATTCGTTGCGTGAGTAACCTTCAGCCGTTTTGCGTTTTTATTCTTTGGGGCCGACCGGCCGCCGCGAAAGTTAGCTTGATTGACGCGCGGCACTCGATTATCACCGCGCCGCATCCGTCCCCCCTTTCCGCCTACCGAGGCTTTTTCGGAAGTCAAGTATTTTCGCGATGCAATCAGGCCCTTGCTCAAAATGGTTACTGGCCCATCGGCTGGACCAGCGATCTAACTCTTGGCAGTGCGATTTTCGTGCCAGAAAGTTCTTGAATTCTTTTTGGGGCGGGGGGCAAAAACTTTTGGAAAATTTTTCGCACGCGCGTCCTTTCCGATGATTTCTTTCAATCAATTCGCTGCCCCGTGGACGATATGAAGCATTGGGGTTTTGTCAAGTCGAATCAAACAACATTTCCTTCGCTGATTCGTGTTTGTGAATTCTCTGGGCGCGTCTATAATTGATTCGCGCCAAAGGAAATCGCGTTCCAATTGATGATACGAAGCGGCCGGATGTCGCTTCGTTTTGCTTTGGTCACCAGATAGGCGGGCCAGCAAACGCGAACGGATTAACACAAGGATTGCGGACATGTTGTCCGTTCGACCTCGAATCAATAAATTGACCTTTCACCTTTTCGGACGATCACTTCATCCGGAACTTTTCGAGGTCCAGGCATCGCGAACGAGCGAACGCGAGCACTATCAGATTCGCTATCAGATCACCAACGTCGGCCATATTATTTTGGTCAACGTCGGGGGCGTGATGCTGACCGAGTTGTCGGCCGCCGCGCAACAGCCTCTACCGCGACAACGCTTGCTGATGTCGCACGATGTCGCCGGACGGCGCACCGACGAAGTCATCTACCGCGAGCGAATCAGGTATTGCTGCGATTTTCAACTTGAACAAGTCGACAGCCGTTGCTTTTTGGCGTTTCAACAAGCCCTTTCCCAGCAAACCGAATGCGATGGCCTGCTCTATCAGTTTCAATCCAGCGGCCGACTGGCGTTCGGGGCGATGAGCTACGTTAACGTGGAAACACGCTGCCGTTCGATTCGCATCCGAGCTTTCCACACGTTTCCCGAAACGTGTAGCATGGTAAAAAGTTCTTCGCTGATCGAATTGCTTTAGGAAAAGCGTTGCCGCAAGAAAGTGGCAGGCACACTCCGTGTGCCGTTCGCTACAGCCGTCCACTTCAAGCGTCCGCTACAGGCCACGGCACATGGAATGTGCCTGCTACCTTGGGGGCCGTTCTCCGGTGGCCCAAGTTTCCATTTTCGGTTCCAATGTGCGTTCGTATTGTTTTCGTTCCTCAAGCCTGCCGCCTCAAGCCTCAACCCTATCTCCAATGAAATTCGCCACTAAAGCCATCCACGCCGGCCAAGTACCCGACCCGTCCACGGGTGCGATCATGACGCCGATTTATATGACGTCGACTTTCGTTCAAGATGCTCCCGCCGTCCATCGCGGCTACGAATATTCGCGCTCTGGCAACCCGACCCGTGCCGCTCTGGAAGCGAACCTCGCCGCACTGGAAGGAGCCAAGTTCGGATTGTGCTTTGCCAGCGGGTTAGCCGCCGAAAATACGTTGTTGCATTGTTTGGAATCGGGCGATCACGTCGTCTGCGCACGCGATGTCTACGGCGGCACGTTTCGCTTATTCGACAAAGTCTGGAAGCAGCTCGGTGTTACCGCCACGTTCATCAACGCTTACAACTTGGACGAAATTCGCAACGCGATTCAACCGCGCACCAAACTCCTGTGGCTGGAATCTCCGACCAATCCGCTGTTGACGATTACGGATTTGGCGGCTGCCGCCGAGATTGCCCATCAGCGAAAAATAAAAGTCGTCGTCGACAATACGTTTGCATCACCTTGTCTGCAACAACCGCTCGCGCTCGGTGCCGACATCGCTTTGCACTCGACCACCAAATATCTCGGTGGGCATTCGGACGTAGTCGGCGGTGCGATCGCTACCAATGACGAAGAGCTTTTCACGCGGCTGAAGTTTTTGCAAAACGCGGCGGGTAGCGTCCCCGGCCCGATGGATTGTTTTCTCGTTCTCCGCGGTACAAAAACGCTTGCCGTACGCATGCGGCAACATTGCCTCAACGCCCTGCAAATCGCCGCGCATTTGGCTCGACACAGCGAAGTCGAAAAAGTGTATTATCCGGGACTTCCCGACAACCCGTACCATGCGCTTGCCGCGCGGCAGATGAGCGGTTTCGGAGGGATGGTCTCTGTGGAATTGCGTGGCGACCTGGAACGGAATCGTCGTTTTGCTTCAAAAACAAAGCTGTTCGCGCTGGCCGAAAGTCTTGGCGGTGTGGAGTCGATGATCAACCACCCGGCGTCGATGACCCACGCATCGATTCCACCCGCCGAACGGCTCAAGGGGGGACTCAAGGACACGCTCATGCGATTGTCGGTCGGCATCGAAGACGTCAGCGATTTGATCGAAGACCTCGACCGCGCCATTCACGACAGCCGCTAAGAAATCGCACCGCTGAAAAAGGTGAAACTATTGATGCTTGCTTCGTGCTTCATCAACATCGGGTCTTGGTGCGCTGAAGTGCCCCGAAGGGGTTGAACAACATAGCCCAGGGCACAGCGGAACGGCGTCCGCCGTGTAGCGCCGCCCTGGGTTCTCGTCGAAGA
>JANMEB010000480.1:0-18230 GCA_031376585.1 Planctomycetota bacterium
CAACGTGATCGCGGAAGGCAAATTCGTGACTTACGATCTCAAGCCCCATCGCGACGACCCCACCGCGGTCGGCACGCGCGAAATGGCCGACGCCATCATCCGTCGCTTGCAAAGCAAATAACCGCGAACCGAAACTCCTAGGATGTAAAGGACACGATGGACCAATAGAAAACCAGGCGCAAGCTTTCCACAGCCCAATATTCATTTTGGCGTTCCTTTGTGGCCCATTGCCTTCCTCTTCTCAGCTTAGCCGATGTTCGATGCGACCGAATTTCGCGAAATAGTTTCCGGCCGCAGGCATGGTATTTCCGCAAACTTAATTCGCAAGGCACTCCATGTCCCCGCTGCGGGATACGCCGCCGCAATTTACTTCCGAAACAAACTTTTTGATTGGCGAATCCGACGCGCGCATCGAGTCGATGTCCCTGTCATCTCGGTCGGCAATCTCACCGTTGGCGGAACCGGCAAGTCTCCATTTGTCCTATGGCTCGCACAGTGGCTTACCCAACAAGGCATCCGACCCGCGGTGCTCAGTCGAGGTTATGGCGCGGAACAAGGACATTTCAACGACGAAGCCTTGGAATTGCGACTCCGTGCGCCGAATCTATTTCATTTGCAATCCGCGGATCGCGTTCGATCGGCCCAGCAAGTGATCGCTGAATTCCACGCCCAAGCTCTTATCTTAGATGATGGCTTTCAACATCGCCGTCTCGCGCGCGATTTGGATATCGTGCTGATCGACGCGACCGAACCGTTCGGTTACGGCCATTTGTTGCCGCGCGGTTTATTGCGCGAACCGATTTTGAATCTGCGTCGTGCCCACGCCGTCGTTTTGACGCGTGCCGATCAAGTTTCAACGGAACGAAAGCAAAGCATTCAAAAAACAATCGCGGCCTATACTCGCGGCGCCGTTTGGGCCGAAGCTATTTTCGTACCGACCGATTTGCTGGACGATCACGGCACAAGCCATCCGCTGTCCGATCTTCGTGCCCCCCGCGTATTCGGCTTTGCTGCCATCGGGCAACCCGATAATTTTCGCTGCACGCTGCAATCACTTTCCGGTCAACTTGTCGGCTTCCGTTCGTTTCCCGATCACCACCGTTTCAGCGGCGACGAGTTCGGGCAACTTCTTTCGGCAGCCGAGTCGTCTAAGGCCGAGTTGTTAATCTGCACCTGCAAAGACCTCGTCAAAATCCCACCCGACAGTTGCGATCCCATTCCCTTGCGAGCCATTCGCATCGACACCCACCTCACTGCTGGCCGCGACGAACTCGAACAACTTGTGGGCTCGGTCATTGCGCCGAAATCTCGATGAAATTGTTCGCGCCATACCATTTACACCAGTCCAACAAGCAATCTTCTACCGTAGCCAACGCAATACCGATCCAAAGTCGGGCAACGAGTGCCGCGCGAACGACAAAAAAACGCTGGGAAACAAATTGTTTCCCAGCGTTTCATTGAGTGGACGGTACTTGACTCGAACAAGCGACCTCCACGATGTCAACGTGGCGCTCTAACCAACTGAGCTAACCGTCCAAAGTTTTATGATCGAGTCGATTATAGCTCTTGAGGTTCGGGTTGACTATCGGAAGTTTTTGGCGAAATATGCGACGAAAGTGACTCGGATAGCGAAGGCGCATGAAGCGATTGAAACTAACGTTGCTGGAAAATCAACGAGAAGCCGACGTTTTGGAAACGGGCTCAACGTCCTATACTGAGCCCATCGAAACAAATGTTGGTAAGGGTTCTGGTTCTCACGTCCTTTTCCGGAAAACCCGCTGTCCGCTCGTGGCGGTTTGGCTATGCCAGCCGAATTCGAGGCGAAGCCCCACTTACATTGCGTTCCCAGGCAGGAGCCTGGGAACGAGACATCGAAACGAACAAAAGTTAAGTAATTTGCGTCGGGAACAATATGAGCGAAGTAAAAACTGGGGCGGTGGTGGTGCGGTTACCGGATGGTAGTACGAGGCAATACGAGCGGGGAGTGACGCTACGGGCGATTGCCAAAAGTATTGGATCGCGATTGGCCAAAGATGCCGTGTGGGGAGAGATCAATCAACGTCCGGTTGGCTTGGATCAGCCGATTGGCGAGGAAGATACCATCGACATCAAGATCGTGACTCGCAACGATCCGGCGGCGCTGGCGACGATGAGACATTCGTGCGCGCATATCATGGCGCGGGCGGTGATGCGACTTAAGCCGGGCGTGAAGCTGGCTTTTGGGCCGACGATCGAAGGGGGCTTTTACTACGATATGGAATCGCCCAACCCGCTGAGCGAACAGGACTTTGCGGCAATCGAATCGGAAATGCAACGTTTGATCAAGCTGGACGAGCCGTTCGAACGGATTGAGCGGTCGCGAAGTGAAGCGATCGAAGTCTGCCGGGACTTGAACCAGTCACTCAAAGTCGAGCATATCGAACAAGGCTTAGCGGAACACAAAACGGTTTCGTTTTATCAGCAAGGAGAATTCTTGGATCTTTGCCGAGGTCCGCACGTTCCGTCGGCCGGTGTGATCGGGGCTTTCAAAATGCTGTCGATCGCCGGGGCGTATTGGAAAGGCGATCAAACTCGACAACAGCTTCAGCGGTTGTATGCAACGGCGTTCTTCGACCAAGCGGATTTGGATGCGCACCTGGCGAGAATCGAAGAAGCCAAACGGCGCGATCATCGCGTGCTGGGCAAGCGGCTTGGACTGTTTCACATCGACGAAATGGTGGGCCAAGGGCTGATTTTGTGGACGCCCAAAGGTTCATTTATTCGGCAGCAGTTGCAGGATTTTATTTCACACCACCTAAAGCGACAGGGCTACGATCAAGTCTTCACGCCGCATGTTGGCAAGTTGGAACTGTACAAGACCTCGGGGCATTTTCCTTATTATCAAGATAGCCAATACCCGGCGATGATCGACCACGATCAGCTTAAAAAGTTAGCCACAGAAGGTTGTTCATGCGGCCAGTTGGCGAACTTGATGCGCGAAGGGGCGATCGAAGGGTATTTGCTCAAGCCGATGAATTGCCCGCATCACATTAAAATTTATTCTTCACAGCCGCGGAGCTATCGCGAGTTGCCGATTCGGCTATCCGAATTTGGCACGGTGTATCGCTGGGAACAATCGGGCGAAATCGGCGGCTTGACGCGAGTGCGTGGATTCACGCAAGACGATGCGCACTTGTTCGTCACCGAAGATCAAGTGTCTGCCGAACTGAATGGTTGCATCGACTTGGTGAAGATCGTATTCGGCGCGATGGGAATGGATGACTATCGGGTGCGGGTTGGAACTCGCGATCCAGCGTCGGACAAATATATTGGCTCGCCTGACAACTGGGCCAAGGCCGAAGCGGCTTGTCTCGCGGCGGCCGAGTCGTTGGGCAAACCGTTCGCAGTCGAGCCTGGCGAAGCAGCTTTTTACGGTCCGAAAATCGACTTCGTGGTGCGCGACTGCATCGGTCGACAATGGCAATTGGGCACCGTCCAAGTCGATTACAACTTGCCGGAACGATTTCAACTTGAGTACATCGGGCCGGACAACAAACCGCATCGGCCCATCATGATTCACCGCGCGCCGTTTGGTTCAATGGAGCGTTTCATCGGCGTGCTGATCGAACATTTCGGCGGCGCGTTCCCGTTGTGGCTTTGCTCAGAACAGGCTCGCGTGCTCACGGTTAGCGAAAAATCGGAAGCGTATGGCCAAAGTGTCGTCGAGCAATTGCGTGCGGCTGGATTGCGAGTCACGGGCGATTTTCGTTCTGAGAAACTCGGGGCCAAAGTCCGCGAGGGGCAAATCGAAATGGTTCCGTACATGCTGGTGGTCGGCCCGCGAGATGCGGAAAGCGGCACGGTATCGTTGCGTGATCGGGTCGAAGGCGATTTGGGGGCGATTCCCTTGGCGGATGCGATTGCACGGTTAAACGACGAAGTTCGCGAGCGGCGCGTTCGCCAGAAGGCCCAGGCCAGTGTGGACTTGTCGTCGGTTGGCGCGAAAAACGAGTACTAGCAAGAAAAGACATTGACAAAAGGTAGACCGCCAAGTCATTCTTGGCATGAAATGCTATGATACTAAAGTGCCTGGGGCGTCCGGGTGCCAATGGATTCACGACTTTTTTGGAAGAGGTTTTGGTTATCGTCGAACGCATTCAAAATCGCATCAACGAACAAATTCGTATTACACCTGTCCGGGTTATCGACCAGGACGGAAATCAACTTGGAGTGATCGCCACCAAAGACGCAATTGACGCATCTCGACGCGTTGGCATGGACTTGGTCGAGGTCGCACCGGATTCAAAACCGCCGGTCTGTCGAATCATGGACTTTGGCAAGTTCAAATACGACAAGAATAAACGTCAACACAAGACCAAAGCCCATCAGATGAAGTTGAAGGAGATTCGCTTGCGGCCGCGCACCGGTCAGCACGATATCGAATTCAAAGTCAAACAAGCCATCGGGTTCTTGGAGCACAAAGATAAAGTTCAGGTGACCGTCGTCTTTCGCGGGCGCGAGTTGGCCCACATCGAAGAGGGCGAAAAGGTCTTGGACCAAATCATTGTCATGCTCGCAGAACACGGAAAACTTGAAGGGTCGCCGTCACGACAGATGCGCCGAATCATGTGTACCGTTACGCCGAAGTAGGCGTGGGGCGGCAGGTGTGAGGGGGTACATGCGGACAGCGCCTCAGACTTTTCTAGGCTCTTCGACGACTCATGGACGTGTCGCAGAAAACCCCTCACCCTAACCCTCTCCCCGAATTCAGGGAGAGGGAACAATAAGCCAAAACAAAAACGCCGCGGCGAAATGAATCGTCGCGGCGTTTAGTTTTTTCAGGTCAAAAGGCAATTCATTAGAAGCTGCGTTCCACTCCGAAATAGCTGCCGTGCAAGATCAAGCTGCCGTTGGATTTGATCCGGGCAATGTCTTGTGCATCGGTAAAGTTAATCGGAATTTGGTCCGGGGCCAGCGCGATGCCGGAGACACCCAATACTCGGTAACCAGCGATCGCACGCCAATTGCACTTCAACTGATAGGTCAGACCCAAATTGAGTTCACCCATCATCGAGACATCGTCTTTGGACGATTCAAATGCGTAATCACGGGCAGCATAAGGGCCGCTGCTGATTTCAGCAAAGGCTTGATTGCCATCGTGAATGGATTGGCACGCTTCGATGTGGTTTCCGTAGATGCCGATCTTGGTCCCGAACTGGTAGCCGAATCGATTTTTCAAGCAACGTTCGCTCCGCGCACCGACTTGGAACCCGAACAAATCGTTGTGAGCGCAATTGTCATAAAAAAAGTTGGGCGGGTAATTCGCATTTTGAGTAAACGTCGCATAGCGGAGACTTTCATCAAACGAAAGGTAACGAAAGCCAGCCAGCCATTCCCAATTTCGCTTGCCGCAATCGGTTGTTCCTAGCGAACGGAGCAGATTGAACTCGAAATTGTGGATTGTGTTGTCGCGATAAACAAAATGCGTAGCCGATCCATTGTAGATTTGGGACACTGGGAATCCACCAAATTCGACTTGGGACAAGCCGGTCAGATTGGTATACGGTGAACCAGCCAATCCTGCATCGGTCGTATCAGGATAAAGCCCCCAATACCGAACTTCAAAACCGTTTCCATCGCACCCGCGACGAGCCAAAACGGCTTCGAGGCCGCCCATCGTGCCCATCTTGGCGCTGGTGGAGTTGAGATACTGCGACAGGTTTGACGGGATCGCGCTGAGGCCTTTGTCGTCTTCGTAGTCGCGACGAAATGCCAAGCCATAAACACCGCCGACCCAATTGGCGCTGCGAGCGGGTGCACAACTTTCCGCGTTGCCGTCAAAATAATTGCCGTAGTCGCAACCGCCAGCCGTGCCGCATTCGCCGTTGTTGGCTGGTGCCAAGGTCGACGCGACCGGCGCTGGTGCAACCGGAGCCGGCCCTACAAGCGTGCTGGGAGTTGCGTCTTGGGATGGGCGAAAGAAACCAATCGCGCGAGCGGGTGTCGAGTTGATGTCGGAGAGGACCGAATTGTATCGAGTCGAAATTGGATCATAAGTTTGCTGAGCCATTGCCGGACTCAAAAAAGCGAGACTGGCGGCGATCGCCAACCCGCGACTGAATAACTGTCGCATGTTGCATTCCTTTGCTAGACAGGACCATCGTAAATTTTCACGCCGAGGCTCCTTGCCGGGCGATTCTAATCGAGCGAAAGCATAATTCGCTCCCAGGACGGTTTCGTGGTTTAATTCGCAAAACATCCATAAGTCTCATCGTCCGAGCTTTGGGACTAATCGTGCGAAACTGACCAGGACACACGGAAAAAGCGGCACCCTGCGCCGGACAACCTTTACCGTTTGCATTGCGATCATCTTGGACACAATTGTCGAAATCCATTCAACCGTTTTGGGCGGTGCGACCGGAACGAATCTCTGCCGAAGAATCCCGATTTTCAGGCGGATTTTGAAACGGCGGTTGTGACGATCATAACGGCCGTAAGGGTTTTATTGGCGCTCGTCTTGCAATCTGGTAGATTCGCGATTCCGCGGCGCTTTTGGCGAACCGGAGTCTTTTTGGGGCGTCCCATGATCGTCAAGTTCGGAATCGTGCCATCGATGGCCTTCTGTCTCGTGCTGACGGCGAACGCGCAAGATTTTTCGGGCCAGCTACCTCCCTCGGATGCAAGTCAGGCCGAGGCTTTGGCCCAGCTAAAACAATTTGCCGAGGTTTCCAAAGCGAACTTCGAGAAAATTGAGAACATTCAAGCTGATGGGGTCGTTTTTGAAACGACACTCCAGGAGCCCTGTGAATATCTGACGTATGTCGGTGACGACGAGCGAAAAATTGATGGCCCGCTGATTGAATCGAGGGAATCTGAGATTTCTATTGCCATCGATCTAAAATCTGATTCGTTTTTTATTCGACAGCACGAGTCCAAGCCGTCCAGATATCGGGACTTCAAGTCGGGAAAATCGGTCGACGTAAAGGTGAAATCAGGAGTGATTCGCTATCGCAGCTATTCCAATGCTGTTGCAACGCCGGAGCATGTGTTGCAGCGACGACCATTTTCAGACCGTGGGATCCGTGCAGACGACGTCGGCGAACAGCGATTCTTTACGAGAGCCGCACCGAAATCACTTGAAGCCAGCGTTTCGCTGGACCCGCGAACGGAAATCTGTTCCCAGACCTGGTTTAACCCAGAGATGTTAAACGGGCTGGTCGCAGCCGTCGAGAAAAGACAATTCATCGTGTGGACAGAAACCGTCGGAGACAAAGTGATCATCCGGGGCATGTCGAATGAAGGCGTTCAGCCGCATTACGAGATCACGTTTGACAAGTCCATTGGAGGATTTGTTACGTCGGTGGATCGTAGCAGCATAATAGCTGGTCGACGAAGCACTTCTGCCGATCGGTTTCGTTATGAAAAGATCGTGGACACCTACGTTCCCGTGGAGATCCTTCAAACCAATCGAACAGTTGAATCGATCGATTTTCCAGACGAGAAGAAGATCGTCTTGAAAAACGTCAAACTAAATCAGCCGCTCGCTGAAAATCAGTTCACTTGGCAAGTGCTTGAGCCGCAGGACGGCGATCATTTAGACGACAAGATTCAGAAAAAACAAAAGGTCTTCAGCGGTGGAAAACCGTGCGACCCTGCCGTGATTCAATAAACGCCACCATCAACGTGGCAAATACCTTCGGTAAAGCATTTTCACGACATCCGGCAGGTTGCAATTTTGCGTTCGCGGACGGTGCCGTTCACATGATTTCGGAATCGACGCGGTCCCAAGTTGTATTCGCGCTTAAGAGTTCGGCAGGAAGCGAAATCATAACGGATAACTTTTGAATCATATCTAAGGGTTGGCAAACACAAGTTCTCCAAGAATGTTTTAACGATAAAGCGCCAACGCTAAAACAAATAGTTTTTCAAGATTTGTTGCCGTCAATAGCGCAAGTCAAGTTGGTCGAGGGTCAACACGAACTGTTTAACCGCCCGCTTCAGGGCGCTGCGGACTCGCCGCGCGGTCCGACGCGGTCCTGTTATACAAATGCAGGAAAATTCTATGATCGCAATTCAAGTTGGTCGAGAGTCAGCAATGAATCTAACCGAACGCCAATGCGATCAAACTCGGGATGATTTCCCGGTTGACGATCGATGATGCAAATCGCGTGATCGACCACCAAGCCAAATGCGCGGGCTGCGGCAATGGCGGCAACGCAGCTTCCGCCGGTGGTGACGACGTCTTCTACGATGATCACAGTCTGCCCCGGGGAGACCGGCCCTTCGATCAATTTTCCGGTGCCATGATCCTTGGCTTCCTTGCGCACAAAAAAGCCGCACAATGGAATCTGTCGCAGCCCCGCCAAACATAAAATCGAAGCGACAATCGGCACGGCTCCGACCGCCATCCCGCCGACCGCTGCCGGGACGTTGCCTTGAAATTTTTCCCACATGCCGGCTGCGATCAAGTTCGTCGCCGCGCTGTCGAGCGTCAGCTTCCGGCAATCCAAATAGAAATTCGAAAGCTGGCCCGAAGCGAGCCGGAATGTCCCGAATTGAATTGCCTTTTCCCTTACCAGCGCGATCAACTGTCGCTCATCATATTCGATATATTCGATCGTGGTCATCATCATGCTTCATCGTCGCGTTGCATCGCGACACCGCTCATGCCAAGTACAATCAACCGTTTCCAGGTTGTACCATACGCTAGAGCCTATCCGAAAACCGCAGGGAGAGGGGGTCAGTCCCCGATTTTCTCCGAAGACTGCGTAAATCGGCGACAGACCCCAGCGGTTCTCGATAGGCACCAATTGAAATGACGACTGACGCCTCCGCGAACGAAACATCAGCCGGACACTTATTTTTTCGATGACTTGTCAAAAAAACATATTGATTCTTACGGTCGACGGGCTGGGAACTCGCGATTTGGGGGCCTACGGTAATACTTGGATTGAAACTCCGGCGTTCAACCGACTGGCGGCGCGATCATTGCTTTTCGAACACATGTTGGCCAATTCAACTCAACTCGAACTGTCGATGGCGTCGATGGCGATTGGCTTGAACGCACCCGTGTCGATGGGCCAACCGACTTCCATTCTCGAAACGATTCGCCAGCAAGGAATTCCCACCATCTTGTTCAGCGATGCGGTGCAACCGTTTCCTGAAGCGATGATCGAAAAGAGCTTCGAACGGCGTGTTTTCATCGAAGCGAATTTCTCCGATCATTCGGTCGAGGATTGGGAACAGACGCATTGCGCCAATTTTTTCGCGCAATTAATGGAAGTTCGCAGGACTTTGCCTCAGCCGCATTTGCTGTGGGCGCACTATTCCGGGCTGACAAGTTGTTGGGACGCGCCTTATTCCTGGCGCGAACGGATGGTCGATGAAGGCGATCCCGCTCCGCCGACTTGGACGCTTCCGCCGCAAGCCGTTTGGACCCATCGCGATCCGGACGAACAATTGCAGCTTTATCAAGCGTTCGCGGCAGAGATCATGGTGCTGGATGCTTGCCTCGATCCGTTGCTCGAAGAATTGACGAGCGACTCGCAATCGCTATGTCTGCTTGCATCACCGCGCGGCTACCCGCTTGGGGAACACGGTGTCGTGGGTTTTGAAACGCCAATCTTGTATTCCGAGTCGACCTCCGTACCGCTGTTGGTTGCGAATTTTTCCGATTTAATCGGATGGCGTTCGCAGGATTTAGTTCAACCATCGCTAGTCGCGGATTTCATTCGCAGCTTCTATTTGGAACCGAATGAGCCAAGTGTTTCGCAACATGGGCTTGACGGCGCACGGCAACTCAACCCGCGTGCAGTCTGTCGTTCGGAACGCGGAAGTGCGTTGCGCACGGACCAATGGTTGCTGCTTCAACAGTCGGATCGCCGCGAACTTTACGTCAAACCGGACGACCGCTGGGAATTTAACGATGTCAGTTCGCGCTGCCCGGAAATCGTCGAACAGCTTGCCGCGGAGATAGCAGAATCAGTGAGCGCATCGGCGGAATCGAAATAACCGCCGAAAAAGCCGAGTTTAATAGCCAATTTCGCGGGCTAGCAGGACAAGCGACTCGGCGTGGTCTGGCACCACTTTGCTTGCTAAAGTCCCCGGTTGATTTGGAAGGCTTGGGAAGCCGAAACCTCGATAAAATTCTTGATATTCGTTAGGCCTGATTGATGATCGGACATGGACGTCCGTCTAATCGGTTTGCTGTTTTTGTGCGCCTCGCGCTTGCGTCTCGCGGTGCGCGCGCGATTGGCTTTTTTGCCCTGTTATGGATTCTGAACACATCGGTTGGCGAAGTCGCTTTGGCGCAATCCAACGCCGAGCCGAGCGGATTGGGATTGCGCATCGTGTGGGGAGGCGGCGAGCCTGCGACTTGGGTTGGTTCGATTACTTTGTCGAGTGGCGAATTCGATCGAATGATGCCGCTGGGCCTAAGCCGCGACGATAATTCGACGGTTTGGCTGTCTGGTCCAAAACTCAATGTACGCCAATGGTTACCTGGAACTTACAATGGCTGCGATGTCCGAGTTAACGCGAATCGCGACGCCACGCTAAGTTTTGACTTTACGAACAAAGAGAACCCCGCCGCGCATTGGACTCGTCAAATCACGCTGCGCGAGTTGATCGCGGAGCCGGTGACCTTTGATTTGGACACGCATCGAAATCGCATCTCCATTGAACGCAGTCCAGGCGACGAATTGCAAGTCGATTTCGAACAAGACCATTTGATCTTTGCCACGAAGTCCACAGTGAGACTCAGCGTGCGGCCAGTGACGACTGGTTTTGCCCCATCCGCTGAAGGGAAGCTGCGAATTTTCAGTCGTGCAAGTGGTACTGAAAAGAGTACTCCGTTGGCTGACGTCCCGGTCAAAGCCAACGAGGCTGGTGAAATACCGCCGCTGGATCCGATCAGTCTGAGCGTGCCAGAAACCGAAGGGGTGTACGATTGGGACATTGTGTTGATCGAATACCAGCGGCGCGGGCCGTTTAATTCGGAGCGCGTCGTTCGAACTCGCCGCGTGCAATACGTAGCACTTGGCGAGAATCCAGCGGACCAATCCGCCGTCGCTGAAACTTGGCAAGAAGAATTTGCAATTGATCCGACGCGCCCCGAGCGCTGGACGATGCGTCGTCAACTCAATCAACTGAAGCTGCCCACTCGATACCCGCCCGTGCTGGCGAGCGGCGCATCGATTCAACAAGTCAACGACCAAGCCATGACGCAGTTGGCCCCCAAAGGCTGGCAAGCCATCGCGCTGCCGATCGACCAGCCGAACCAGCCGCACTTTTTGGAAATTGAGTATCTCGCATCGCAGCCGCTTTCGCTCGGGCTGAGTATCCTTGAAACAAATGCGCTCGGAGCAATTCCCTCGCTCGGAGTGGATTCGGGGATCCGCGTTCCGAGTTCTACGATTCAAGCGGCCCTGCCCGCCAACGCTGTGATCGATCGTCATCGAATTGCTTTCTGGCCATCGACTAAGTTGCCGTACCTGATCTTGGCGAATCACGACGAAAACCGCACCGCAGTCTACGGCCGCATTCGCGTGTTGAAAGGTCCACAGCGTTTGGAAGCAAGCAACACGGAAGCCACCGCAAGCAACAAAAACATCGGCCGCCCACGAATGCTGTTTCTCGAACGGCCGACGTTTGCCCAAGCAATGAATGCCGTACAAGTTCTCGACCAAAGTCAAAACCAATTGTTTGACGATTGGACGACGATCTACACCGGAGCCGATCGACTGATTCAATATCTCAAAGCAAACCGATACACCGGTTTGGTCATGACCGTTGCGGCCGACGGTAGCGCGATCTTTCCAAGTCAGCGACTTCAGCCTACTCCCCGTTGGGATGCGGGCATCTATTTTCCGACCGGTCAAGACGCCGTTCGAAAAGACGTTTTGCAATTGCTTTTTCGCATGTTCGATCGAGCCGGGCTGCAACTGATTCCGGTGGTCGAATTCTCAGGCCGCTTGCCTGGATTGGAATCACAACGAAACGATTCACTTTCCGCATCTTTCGATTTGGTCAACAGCGATGGTCAAGTTTGGGGCGCGGAACGGACGCAGAGTTCGCGGCCGCCGTACAATCCGCTGAATCCAAGCGTACAGGCCGAATTAGCCCAACTCGTTGACGAACTGACCGAGCGCTACGCACGGTTTGAGTCATTCGGCGGAGTCGCGATTGGCGTCAACGAGCGAAGCGTATTGGCTTTTCCAGACGCAACTTGGGGCTGGGACGAGGTCAGCGCACAAGAATTCGTGTCGTCAGCCGCAGTCGGCCAGCCACTTTTTAGAAATGCATCGACAGGAGAGCAGCGCCGTCTATTGCTTGAACAGCACAAGCCAGCTTGGATCCAATGGCGCACCCAACGAATCGCGAGCCTCCTATCAACAATTCAATCCGCTGTGCAAAATCACTCGTCGACCGCCAAATTGTATTTGATCCCGCTCGACGAATCGCCGGAAGTCGTCCCGATCCGCTCGATTGCCGAAGCGGTTGACGTAACGCCTCAAGCCGATCGATTGAACCAGTTTGGTCTCGATTCGAGCGTGCTGCGTACGGCCGAGGGAGTCATCGTTTTGGATGGCATTGCTGCGGGGCACTTGGAATCGGCATCAACTCTTGAGACGAGTCCGGACAATGGCTTGGGCTCACAGTCGCTCGATCGCGCGGGAGTTTTGTTCACGCACGATTCATCGTGGGTACATTTTGAACAATTCGAAAAACAAAATCCCTTCGGCGTCACCGCGCCGATTGTGCGCATGCAGCAGTTGACTCCGGCCGGTTTGTGGAACCGCCGGCGTTACGCGGTTGCGTTGGCAAGAGCGGACCGTACGATTCTGCTCGATGGCGGGTCGACGATACCCCAAGGCCAAGAAGCCGCGACTGCGGATTGGGCCGTTGCTTTTTCGGCGTTGCCGAAGAGTCAGTTCGAAACCGTGCCGCCGCCCAAGGGAGGCTTCGCAACGCCTTTGGTTGTGCGGCAGTATCGTAACGCGGCAAAGTCGTATTTTTATGCGGTCAACCATTCGCCTTGGCCGTTGGATGTGGAAGTCGAATTGACGGGTGCGGAGCTCGGTTCATTGCGCTCGCTTACGGCGCAAAAGCCGGCGGACGTTTTGTACGCTGGATCAAGAAAATTTAGTGTTATCGTGCCGCCGTTTGATATTTTCGTGGCTTCTATTAACGGAGCCGCCGAAGTCAGCGGGTATCGCGCGCACTTGCCACCTCAATCGGTCAATCAAATGCAGCGCGAGATTCAGGACTTGAAAGCTAAACTGGCGAACGTGGAACCGAGCGCGGCGAAATCGCTTTTGGAAAACCCTAGCTTCGAATCCGCCGTCAATGGCGAAGAATTGCAAGGCTGGCAAGTCGACGCAGATACAACTGGGAAAATCGCGCTAGATCGGGTCGAGCCATACGACGGCGGCTCGTCATTGCTGATGCACAGCGACGGGGAATTGATTCGAGTCCGCAGCAACCAGTTCACGGCACCTCAAACCGGACGCCTTTCCATTTCAGTTTGGATGCGACCCGATCCGGCTGTTGCATTCCCACCGATCCGCCTCTCGGTCGAAGCGGCGAACGGTGATCAAGTCACCCATCGTTCGACGGACATAACTCAGCCCTCAGAGAGTGAATCGTCCGAAATTTGGAAACAATACGTCGCGCATTTCGACGATTTGCCGGCCGACGCGCGCGAATTTCGCATTGGGTTCGATTTGAGCGACCCAGGGACCGTTCGGATCGATCGCGTCGAAATTCATGATCGCTGGTTGGACCAAAGCGAAGTGCAATCGCTCAAGCAGCTTTTGAATCTCGCTAGTTACAAATTGCAAGAGCAAGGCGATGCGGTCGGCTGCCTGCGCATCTTGGAAAGTCATTGGCCGCGGTTCGTCGACGACCAATTCAATCTGACGCCCCCCAACCCGCTCGAAGCCGCCCGTCTGCCCGAATCGTCAACGCCAGGCAGCATTCGACTTAAGTAATGCGTATGAATCGAATCTCGGGCGCTCGACCCGTGTTACGCTGCGAATCATCTGAATACAATGCGAATATCGGGAGCAAACTGGTTTTCAGGCGTGACCATGAGTTTGAATGCGATGAAGCTGATCGTCGTAACCATGTTGTTGGCGTTTTCGGCAGGAGCAACTGCCGTGGCAATATTCAGCGGGTTTGCTGGCGCGCAATTTCGCCCGAAAACCGACATGGAGATTTCAGTTTCTCCTCGACCGGTAACCCCGGTCGAACCTCTCCAGCGGCAAGAACAAATCGATACGGCGACCATTGGTGTCTCCAGCTTTTCCGGTTCGAAACCCGACGTCCAGGCCGAGCTGACCGGTTGGAACGATCATTGGCTGATCAACTATTTTGACGAATCCGCGTCGGGTGAAGGAGTTGCCAGCCGTCGTGTGCCTTCACCAACCGAGGGTCTAAACTTACCTGTCAATTCAAATGTTCGCCTCACGCTGACGAGCCGTGACTTCGTTTACATGTTGTCACTTCCACAAATTAGTAAGACGCAGATCGCGGTTCCTGGCCAATCCTTCGCTCTAGAATTCCGGACACTTACTACAGGATCATTTTTGCTTCGTGGCGACCATTTGTGCGGGCCGCCTCGACCAACGCTGAGCATAACTGCAAACGTTGGATCAACGGCAGACCTTCGCAACTAGCTTGTTAATAAATCCCATTTCCTACGACTCCCCAGAGAAATAACTGAAATGAACCAACGACAAAAAGGCACGTGGCTGCTCCTGGTGTTAGCATCCATGGCACTGGGCGGATTTTTGGCTTACAAGTTTGTAAATCGCGCGCCGGTTGTTGAGAAGCCATTCGCGGCGAATGCCAAGAAGCCAGACGCCGTGGTGAAAATGCCAGTGCTAGGAACCCTGCCAGATTTTTCTCTTACCGATCAATACGGCAACGAACTCGGACTTCGGGAATTGCTTGGCAAGAACTGGATCGCAAGTTTCATTTTTACGCGCTGCGGTGCAACGTGCCCGGCGCAGACCAAAAATGGTGTCTTGTTGCAACAGAAACTCAAGGACTCACCTTATCGCGACAAAGTTCGATTGGTGTTTATCAGCGTCGATCCGGACCACGACACGCCAGCGGTGCTTCGTGAATATGGCGAGAAGAACGGAGCCGCCGAGGGTTTCTGGAGTTTTCTATCGGGGCCTTTGGATAATGTGCTCGCCCTGAGCCAACTAGGCTTTAAGTTGGCGGCGTCCGGTCCTAAAAATTCGGCGGGCGAACTTAGCCCCCCCATTCATAGTCCGCAATTCATTCTCGTGGATGCCTGGGGACAAATCCGCGGCTATTACGATGGTGAGTCCGCCCAAGCGATGGACGTTTTGTTGCGAGACTTAGACCAGACGATTGCTGAAAAAAGTCCGTCGGCCAGACCTGTCGCCGAAGCTGCCGCGCGGCGCGACCCGAACCAACACTTCGATGCCGTCCTCAACGAAGCCACCTGGTTGCGAACACGGCAGAAAGATCAACTCTCGGAAGCGAAAGGCTGGAACGTTTTTCACGACTTCAGTTTTTCAGACCGCTTATACCAGAGCGGAATTAACTTTCGGCACCGGATTGTTGACGACGCGGCCAAACTTTACAAAGCGGTTCATTACGATCACGGGACCGGACTTTCGGTTGCCGATGTTGATGGCGATGGACGCCATGATATCTATTTCGTTAATCAGGTCGGTGCCAGCCAGCTTTGGCGAAACCTCGGTGACGGCAAATTTGAAAACATTACCGACAAAGCCGGTGTCGGACTTCCCGACCCGATCAAAGTCGCCGCAACGTTTGCGGATGTCAACAACGATGGTTCGCCTGATCTGTATGTCACCACGGTTCGTGGCGGCAACCGTTTGTTGCTCAATGATGGCAAAGGCAATTTCGCCGACCGCACCAAGGATTCCGGGTTGGACTTGGTCGGCCATTTCTCGGCACCTGTGTTTTTCGATTTCGATCGCGATGGTCTTGTCGACCTATTTCTCTGCGAAGTCGGCAAGTATTCTTCAGACAATCTTCGAACTGTGACGACGCCGGTGTACGGAACGTCAATCGCCGATCCAAAAGCGTACCAATATTACGAAGGCTTCGCCGACGCGTTCGGGGGCCACCTCATTCCGGAACGCTTCGGACATTGCGTGCTATTGAAAAATACCGGCGGTGCACATTTCAAAGACGTGACCGCGGAAGTCGGATTGGATCACCAAGGTTGGACGGGCGACGCGACGCCGATCGATGCAAATGTCGATGGCTGGCCAGATTTATACGTGCTCAGCATGCAAGGAAACGACCAGTATTACGAAAACCAAGCCGGGCGAAAGTTCGTGCGCAAAACCACCGAACTATTTCCGAAAACTTCCTGGGGCGCGATGGGCACCAAAGTCTTTGACTATAACAACGACGGCAATTTCGATCTGCTGGTGACCGATATGCACTCGGACATGAGTCAGCTCGTCCCACCCAACAAAGCAGACGAAAAGCGCAAGAGTAAAATCGCTTGGCCTGAGGAATTTCTCAAAACCGACGGCGCGAGCATTTTCGGAAACTCATTGTTCGAAAGCCAGGCCGAGCGTCAATTCAAAGAAGTATCCGATGCGACCGGAGTTGAGAATTTTTGGCCGTGGGGGCCGAGCGTCAACGACCTCAACGCCGATGGTTTTCAAGATATCTTTATCACCGCCGGGATGAGTCATCCGTTTCGTTATGGCATCAACAGTGTACTCCTCAACGAAGACGGCAAGCGATTCGTTGACAGCGAGTTCGTCGTCGGTGTCGAACCACGCCGCGGTTGGCAAACGACGATGCCTTGGTTCGATCAAGACGCCCTAATCTCGACCAATCCAACTCCGACTGGCAAGTCCCCAGCAGTTCCAGTCACGGTTTGGAGTTCACTCAGTTCACGCTCGTCCGTTATTTTTGATCTCGATGACGACGGCGATCTTGACATCGTAACGAGCGAATTCAACGCGATGCCGTTGGTTCTCATTAGCAATCTTAGCGAACGAAAAAAAGTTCATTTTCTCAAGGTACGGCTTATTGGCGGAATGGCATCCGATTCTAGTTCGCTCGAGCCTTCCGCCGAACCAGCGCCCGAAACGCAATCTAATCGTGACGGATTGGGAGCCATCGTTCGCGTGAAATGTGGCGGGTTCACTTATTCGCAAGTTAACGACGGGAAGTCAGGTTACCTCTCGCAGAGCAGTCTTCCGTTGTATTTCGGCATTGGAGAGGCTGAAAAAATTGATGAAATCGAAGTTGTATGGCCCTCAGGAAAAAAGTCGCTTGTAGGTCCAACCGACGCCAATAAGCTCATCACAATCAACGAGACAACGAGCGAGTAGTAATTCGGGCGGTTGACGAAACCGCATGAAAGCAATGCGAACTAGTGATTCTCAACACGCTTTTTGCCAACAAGTCTCTTGAGTCCGAGTACAACCATCAACGCGAAAGTCCCGGCGATCATGCCCACCGATAACTCCATCAGCAACGTAGAAATATTCACTAACAGTGGCCCAACGCTCGGAATCGTAGCGCAGCGTTCGGCGAGATGATGGATGAAATCGTGCACCGCAGGAAATCCACCCGCTAGTATGTGCCCGCCGACCAGGAACATGGCCGCCGTGCCGGCGAACGAAAGAAACTTCAGCAGGTAGGGTGCGAGCGCGATGAGAAACCTGCCAAACGCTCTTTGGCATTTTTGCAGGCCGCCTCTTCCTGTTTTCTTGCTAAAGTAAAAACCGACATCGTCCAGTTTGACGATCGCACCAACTAACCCGTAAACGCCAATCGTCATGATCAACGAAATGGCAATCATCACGCCGACTTGCGTAGGAAAAGTCTTTCCCGCCACGGACCCCAACGTAATGACGATGATCTCGGCCGACAAAACGAAATCGGTGCGGATCGCCCCGCGAACTTTTTCTTTTTCAAACGCGACCATATCGACTTTGGGATCGGCGATTGCCTGAACGTGTTTGGCGTGGTCCTGGTCCAGCTTGCGTTTGCTGTGCAGAAATTTGTGTACAAGTTTCTCGATGCCTTCATAACAAAGGTATAGGCCGCCGACCATCAACAGCGGCTGTACGGCCCAGGGCAAAAACGCACTCAAGGTAAGTGCGGCTGGCACTAGAATCGCTTTATTCACGAACGAACCTTTGGCAACCGCCCAGACGACCGGCAACTCGCGATCCGTATCGACGCCAGTCACTTGTTTCGCGTTCAGCGCCAAG
>JANMEB010000507.1:0-18078 GCA_031376585.1 Planctomycetota bacterium
GTGCCTGCTACTTTGTCGGCGGGTAAAGTTTCTAATGCCGCTCGCCTAACCACCTCGAACCCGCTCATAAACGCTTGCGGGATTTATTGGTAGGCGTGTGTATCGAGCGCCAAATCCTTCAAGCCAAGAGTTGTCAACAAATCGACTATCCGGATCACTTCGCCATAGGGAATTCCGCTTTCTGCGGAAAGCTTACCCGCCGGCAAAGTGCCATTGGCCCGAAGGTTATCGAGCATTCCTTGCAATTCGTTGACGCCGATTCGCTGTCCGTTGACGTAGAGGACGTTGTTCGCCGCCTCCTTTTTTAGAACGAAATCCAACGGCATAAGGTCGAGAATTTGAAGGTCCTCTAGCGGAATTTTTGATTTGGCGGCGGCATTGGCGGCTAATTCCACATCGATCGGTGCCGTGGCCAGCATCGTCGGTACGATGATCATAAACATAATCAACAAAACCAACACGACATCAACCAACGGCGTAACATTGATATCGCTCAACAGGTCGGCGTCTTCGTCATCGCTATGTCGCGAGGCCAAACTTGCGCCCATTAAGAAACCCTTTTCGGAACAGGAGCTGCCACTGACTTGGCTGGTTGTGAGTCTGGCGACACAACGGTCAAGATCATATGTGCAAGCGAGTCAACACGGGCAAGTGTAAGACGGACACGGCGCTGAAAAATGTTGTAGGCGACCACGGCTGGGATCGCGACGAAAAGTCCCACGGCGGTTGCCACCAATGCTTCAAACACACCAGCCATAACCGCGTTCGGATTGCTTTGGGTTCCCGTCGCGGCCAGTTCGCTCGCCGCGTGGATAATCCCCAAAACCGTACCCAGCAAACCGACGAACGGTGAATTGGCACCGATGGTCGCAAGGATTGATAAATTTCGTTCGAGCATTGGACGCATGCTCGCTTTGACGCTCTGCATCGCTTGGTAACACGATTCCAAACCGTTGGACATTCCAATGATACCTGCGGAAAGGACTCCGTATTCGATGGAATCGTTCGGGAGCTCACGGACTATCTGGACTGCACCATGCCGGTCGCCTTTCCGTAAGAGCTCGCTCAATTGAGTGGAAAGTTCTTCGCCATTTACCTTGTGGTTTTTATAGTACAGCACGCGTTCGATGATGATCGCGATACTGGCGAAACTGAGTGCAAACAATATCCATAGAATCCATTCCGCACCAACAAAAGTCAATTTCAAAAGTAATTTCGTCAACATCTATTCATTGCTCCTGCATTATTTTGGCACGTGCCGTGTATCCAAAGCGAGTTTATCAATACCAAGCGACCTGAGTACATCAAGGAATCGAACGACTTCTCCGTAGGCAATTCCCTTTTCGGCAGACAGCGAAGACTTTTTTTCGTCGATGGTGATATTCGGATTTTTTAATAAGTCCCGTACTGCGGCTTCGTTGGTGACTTTGCCGTTCATGTACAGCGCAAGTTTTCCTTCCTCCTCGCGCAACGTAAACACCAAGGGAGTTTTATCGGGAGCCACTGCAACTGAGGACGTCTCCGGCAAATCCACTTTGACAACCGAGTTCGTCAACACTGCTGGCACGATCAGCATGAACATGATCAACAAGACGAGTACGACGTCCACCATGGGCGTGACGTTGATATCGCTCATTGCCCCGGCTTCGCCATCGCCGAATCCCGACGACGGATTGACAGCACCCATGACTCAACCCTTCCCAGAATAAAATGATTGGATCGTTTCGGAACGATCATCCGAGTCCAATGTCCAACAATTTGCCGCACGATTCTAGAGGTCGACGTCCGTCCATAATAGTTGAATGAATTGGAAACAAAATCCCGTCGACCGCCAAGGGGCTGCGCAATTGGCTTGATCTTCAGCGAATTTGCAATCGCGAAATCGCACTTTTCTAAGTCGCCGAATCAATCGTCCGCATGGGCAAGGCACTTGTGAGGGGTATTGGGACGAGGATAATTACTTGGACCATGCGGAACGGTTGAAATCTCTCGCGCGGAACGGGCGGGTCGCGAATTCTATGGTCTTGATGAAATCGGTATGACTGAACCAGAAATGCCTGCGGACGGCGAATCTAACGAGCCTCCGAAAACAGACGGTCCAAATGCGTTGGAGTTTCCGAAATCGGAATCCAATTCCGTTGAATCGGAGGTATCGGACTCCACGATTTCACCGCAACCAAGAAAGAGCATGTGGACGCGGGTTCGCGAAGCAACCGGCACCGTCTACGGGGACATTGGTACGTCCGTCTTGTATACCGTCATGGAGATTACGCGCGAGACGATTCGCTTGAAACATGGGAATAAATCGAGCGATGAATTCGCCGCCATGATGGAACTCGGTGGACCCGGTTTGATCGAGGCCCCTGAATTGTTAGGTGGCCTCAGTTTGGTGTTTTGGGCGCTGATTGTATTGACCGTGAAGTACGACTTGTTGGTGATGCGGGCCGACGACCGTGGTGAAGGGGGCACGTTTGGGCTGTGGGGGCTGCTGCACGGTTACACAGGAAAAATCTTTGGTGCAACGTTGCTCGGGTATCTCATCGTGGTCGCGGGAGGAATGCTCGCTGCCGACGGGATCATCACGCCGCCAATCACCATGCTGGGTGCGTTTGAGCCGCTAGGGCCAGTCTGGTCAGTTGCCGCGACGATTGCTTGTTTGCTCGTGCTGTTCAAAATCCAATGGCGCGGTACTAGCAAGGTTGGCGGTTTCTTTGGCTGGTTCATGATGTTCGTCTGGTTTCCTTGGATTGCTCTAAAGGGCATTCCATCGATCATCGCCCATCCGGAAGTTTTTCAAGCCGTGAACCCGTTGATCGGAATAAATTTTCTTCTTAGCTTTCCAAGTGCAGGTGCATTCGTTGTCATTGGCGTCGTGGTATTGGCGATTACAGGTGGCGAAGCAAAATACGCTGACATCGGACATTTTGCCCTTTCGGGAAATCGAGACATTCCTGAGGGTACGAGCATCGCACCCATGGACTCCGGACGGCGTCCCATCACCATCGCTTGGTTCTCGATGGTACTTCCATGCTTGTTATTGAACTACGCAGGCCAAGTCGGATACATGCTTGGAAATGGAGTCCCGCCGCGAGTAAACAGTTTTTATGCACTGCGTCCCACAACAGGTGTTATCTGGTTCGACGATGGATTTCATTTCGTTGATGTATTGATATCTGCTATCGCGGCGTTCATTGCCTCACAGGCATTGATCACCGGCATGTTTTCGATCACGAAGCAAGCGATCGTGATGGGATTCATGCCCCGCTTTCAAGTGAAGTACACGAGTCGCGAGGCGCAGGGCCAGGTCTATTTACCGGCAATCAATTGGCTGATGTTTATTGGTTGCCTTGCCGTCACACTTATCTTCCAAAATGCGACGAACTTGGCCGCTGCATACGGAATCGCGGTCACGGGAACGATGGCGATTACGACGTTGATCTTTGGGTTCGTGGCCCATTATCGCTGGCGCTGGCCGGTATGGCTCGCCGTACTTGTGTGTACACCCATTTTGGCCTTCGACCTTTTGTTTTTCTCGAGCAACATGCTCAAATTGACCAGCGGCGGGTATTTTCCGGTGATCGTAGCCTGCGTATTGATCGTCATCATGCTCATCTGGAAATGGGGCCGGTTGCAAATTAGCCAAGCATTTCATCAATTCGGTGTGCGCGAAGGAAAAAGAATCAGTTGGCTCGTCGCGCTGCGCGATATGCTGGACGATATCGAAATTGCAATCGTAGAAGACTTGCCGCACGCGCGGATGCTGGTTCAAGGACGGCGGCGGTTAGTGGAAAGCGATCGGGCGGCAGTGTTCTTATGTTCCCGTCCGATTCAGTCCACGGAAGATTTCGTGCCCGTGGTTCTGCGAGTATTTCTCAAAAAATCCGGTACTCTACCGTCGCACATCGTGTTGATGCACGTGAACCAGACTTCGCAGCCTTATGCCAATCCTGCGCACCGGTACCGTGTCATTCGCCTTGGACATGACATCGATTCAATCATTGTGACGTACGGCTATTTGGAACAGCCCAACATCCGCGGTGCGCTGCGCGAACTGCAAACTGCCGAGAAAATCGACATTGAGGCAAACCGCTGGATTGTGGAAGTCGGTGAAGAGGACGTCATCGTTCAAGCGAATACTCCATTTATTCAAATGATTCGAATTTGGCTCTTTCAATGGATATTGAGAGTTTCGACTCCCGCCCACAAATATTTGGGACTAATCTACGATGCGGCTTTGTCGAAAGAGATCATTCCCGTCGTCTTTGGTCCTGGCGATGCGCGAGTATCACTCCCTGAACTCGAAATTCAAACCGATCAACCGCCACCCAAGTTCAACTAAGGCGAAATTTCGAGTGCCTACACGTGAAATTTGAATTTCATCCATGGCTTGGCGGAGGTGGCTGAAAATGACACGCGAATTGACATTCGCACCCACAGGGCGATAGTATTGGCGGTTGAATTTTCTTTACGGCTGGTGCGAATTTACCGGCAAATGACTTTTGGGAGACGTTCATGGGTCAGACCCAGATTTTGGCGGCACGGCATGGTGAGATTACGGCCGAAATGCAGTTTGTCGCCAAGCGTGAGCAATTGCCAGTCGAATTGATCCTAGACGAAGTCGCTGCGGGGAGAATGGTGATCCCCGCCAACACCGAGCATCTTAAAAAGCGACTTGAGCCAATGGCAATCGGGATCGCAGCAAAATGCAAAATTAACGCAAATATTGGAAACAGCGCGGTTACAAGTAACGTCGATGAAGAGCTTCAAAAACTTCATACCTCGGTTCACTTTGGTGCCGACACCGTCATGGACTTGTCGACGGGAAAAGACATCGACCGCATCCGCCAAGCCATAATCGACGCGAGCCCCGTCCCGATCGGGACCGTGCCGATCTACCAAATGCTTGAGGAACTTGGCGGAAACATCGAAGACATGAGGCCGCAACATTTCTTGGACATGGTCGAACACCAAGCAAAACAAGGTGTCGACTATATGACGATTCATTGTGGAGTGATGTTGGAGCACCTGCACCTGACCACCAAGCGAGTGACGGGCATCGTCTCTCGTGGCGGATCACTCATCGCAAAATGGATGATGGTCCATCGCCAACAAAATCCGCTGTACGAAAGTTTCGATGACTTGTGCGACATTATGCGACAATACGACGTGACGTGGAGTCTGGGCGACGGCCTGCGCCCGGGTAGTATCGCCGATGCCAGCGACGACGCTCAATTCGCGGAACTTGACGTGCTAGGAAAATTGACCAAACGCGGACAAGCCAACGGAACCCAAGTCATGGTTGAGGGTCCGGGACATATTCCTATGGACCAAATCGAAATGAACATCAAACGGCAGATCGAGATTTGTGACGGCGCACCCTTTTACGTTTTAGGGCCGCTCGTGACCGATATCGCTCCCGGCTACGACCATATCACCAGTGCGATCGGCGCTGCCCTGGCTGGTTGGCACGGCGCTGCGATGCTTTGCTATGTAACACCCAAAGAACATTTGGGATTGCCGAACAACGACGACGTTCGCCAAGGCGTCATCGCCTATAAGATCGCAGCGCATGCGGCAGATGTCGCGCGGCGACGACCGGGTGCTCAGAACCGCGACAATGCACTATCAAAGGCTCGGTTTGACTTTGATTGGAACGAACAATTTCGATTATCGTTGGACCCTGAAACGGCTCGGCGCTACCATGACGAAACCTTGCCGCAAGAAACTTTTAAGAGTGCCCATTTTTGCAGCATGTGCGGGCCCAAATACTGCTCCATGCGTATCACCGAAGATATTCGGAAGATGGCCCTTGAACAAGAATTGCTGCCAATAAAAACGCCAAGCTAATCGATTGTTGGGTCGTCTCGGAATCGATTCCGTGACTTGATCCGGCGAGATTATTTGCTTGTTTCAGTACAAAATTGGCAGTCAAGCTACCTGCATCATCTTGAAGCAGATTTAGAATTCAGGCAAGTGAAATTGTCGACTGCCAATCGACAGTTGAATTTACCTAAAAGCCTTGTTGGAAGCAACTTACGCCAAAATCAATTCCGATAAAACGACGTTATGTTTGACCCGCTAATCGGCCAACCCTACAATGCTTCGCACAAACGGCGGAACTAACAAATTGCGGAGATTTCCAGATGCTAAAGAAAGGCGGACGGAGTAGTTCGATGAAGAAATCAGAGATGAAGCCCTATAAGGAAATGTTAATCCAATTGAGGAGCCGATTGCGCGGCGACGTGGCCGCAATGGCCAGTTCTGCACTAACGAAATCCACCGATACAATGCAAACTGAATCGAACTCGATTCCCAGCCATATTGCGGACATTGGTAGCGACACGTTTGAACAGCACAATACTCTGCGATTATTGGATAATGATGGCGAAGTGCTTGATGAAATCGAAGTCGCCCTTGAACGAATTGAGGACGGGGTTTATGGTTCATGCAACGAATGCGAACACAAAATCCCGAAAACTCGTTTAAAAGCGATTCCGTACACGCTCTATTGTGTTAAGTGCGCAAGCCAAATTGAGTCTTCTCAACGCTAAGCAGATCGAGGAAAAGCGGCCAGGCATTCCACTGTTGCGGGTGCTCGTTTTTTGCGCTTTGACTCTGACTGGCTTTCTGGCGGATATTCTTTCGAAGGCGTTCGTCTTTGAAAAGTACTTTCAGCCGCAAGTTCATCCAGAACAGCATTGGTGGATCAACGGTGTTTTAGGAATCGAGACAACCACGAATCCGGGTGCTCTATTTGGAATTTTTCCCGGTTACCGCTGGCTGTTTGCGATCTTGTCAGTGGTTGCTTTGCTTAGCATTATTGCATGGCTGTTCGTTTTTTCGGGCGCCCGCGATCGGTGGCTTAATCTAGCCTTGGGCCTCGTTTCGGGCGGGATTCTTGGGAATCTTTACGATCGTCTCGGATTCGGATTTCGTCCAGGCTATCCTTCTGAAATTCGGAACAACGTTCGCGATTGGATTTACTTTCGAATTGAAGGCGTTCCCTGGTTCGATCCGTGGCCGAATTTCAATATCGCCGATAGTCTGCTCGTGTGCGGTGCCATTCTGTTGGTGCTGCATTCCATTTTTGGCGCTTCGCACGAGCGAGCATCGCAAGCCATGCAGCTCTCAGAATCCGAGTCCGCTTAGTCGTTTCAATGGACTTGCACGGCAACGACGATGAACTCGGCACTAACCGAAATCTCACAACGAATGGCGGCTGCTCGGATGCTGGCGCGTGCCGCAGGCAACAGTACTTTGCAATTATTCCAAACCGAACGATTGCAGGTCGACTTCAAACACGACCGTTCTCCCGTCACGGCTGCTGATCGACAAGCCGAGAAATTTTTGCGTGAAGCAATTCTGGAACAATTCCCGAATGACGGAGTTTTGGGGGAAGAGTTGGGAGAAGTAACTGGTGGCAACGATTTTCGTTGGGTCCTGGATCCGATTGACGGAACGAAGTCGTTTATCACGGGAGTGCCGCTGTATGGCACGATGGTCGGGCTTGAGTTGGCCGGCGAGGCGATCGCCGGAGTCATTTATTTTCCCGCGCTCAACGAAATGATTTACGGATCGCGAGGCGAAGGTTGCTGGACCACTCGGCATGAACAACCACCACGTCGAGCCAAGGTCTCCAACAAAACGGACCTGTCGGAATGCGCTTTGATGATTACCGACGCGAAATCCTTTTCGGCACGCGATGCACATGCGGCTTATCTCGCGCTAGAACAAGCGGCATTGCTGACGCGGACGTGGGGCGATTGCTACGGCTATTATCTCGTGGCGACGGGACGAGCCGACATCATGATCGACCCAGCGTTGCATTTGTGGGACGCGGTCGCCGCCAAGCCCATCATAGAAGAAGCCGGTGGTCTGTTTTACGATTGGAGTGGCCAGGCTAAGACCGACGCTGGCGACGCCGTCGCAGCCAACAGCGTGATCATGCCCCAAGTCTTGAAGATTCTACAACAGCGGCAAGATCTAACGTAACGGCGAGCCTAGCCTTAAGCGTATCCAACGTGGATCACCTGGTTCCAATTTTTTGCTGAATTCGTCGTTAGCCCGCATTTCTCACACGACGGTGACGCGACCGACACGGTGTATTCATAGAAACGCGAAACGTTTCTAAGGTTTCGCGTGATTTTCATCGCTGACGCGTCGGGTTACGATTGGCTTATGAGAATACGGGTCGAAAATTGAAGAACAGCCCGCCGATAGACGGTCAATCCCGAGGCGGACGGATTTGAAGTTATTGCGGGGTCGAGTAGGCTAGACGAATCCACTTCAGTCACCAGACTTTGCGAGTTCAACATGCGTTTGGCCATCGTTTATATGTTTTTGGGGTTCTGCGCCGCGAGCCTGGTCGGTTGCCAAGACAATCGTTACGAAAGCGGTGCGTTTCTCCTGAAACTTCGGGAATTGGAAGCAAAAATCGAGCAAGCAAATACGGGCGAGAATAGCCCGCAACTGAACAAGGCGATGAAGAGAATCGAGCGGCTGGAACTAGAGTTGAAAGCGATGCGCGACGGGAGCGTCATTTCGGCGATCCAACCTTCGAATGAGACTCCGATTGATCCGGCCATTGAAGTCCAAGCCATCGCGACGATCGAAAACGTCGGTGGGCTAATAGTCAAAGACGAAGCCAGCGGTGCGGTACTCGAAGTCGATTTAGCCGATGCCGCCATCGATGCCAACTGCCTCATCGCAATACCGAAGTTAACGCGGCTCAAGTTATTGAGCGCAGTTGGTGAAAGCGTTACAGCCGAAGTATTTGAAACTATTTCCCGCGTGAAATCGCTGGAAGAACTTTCCCTCGAAAAAACAATCATCAGCGTCGAAATGCTTCAAAAACTGAGTAGCCTTCCGAATCTCAAATCGCTGCAACTATTCAGGTCGAGCATTTCCGATGACGGAATGGCCGTGCTTAGCAAGTATCCAAACTTGCAACAGATTCGCGTTGGCCAAACCAAAGTCGGCGATGAGGGCTTGGCTCATTTGCAATCGATGACGAATCTTACAGTGCTTGATTTGACGGACTGCAATCGTGTTTCGAACGACGGGTTGGCATACTTGGCACACTTGCCCAAGTTACGTTTCTTGAAAGTATGGGGCGCGCAAATTACTGATGAAGGTCTGCAACATTTGTCGGCCTTGAGGTCACTCGAAGTTCTTGGACTCAACGACACGCGGATCACGGACGCAGGCATTTCGCAATTAGCAAATTTGAAGAATCTCAAAGAATTTTCGGCATCGCGGACTCAATTCGGCGATGGCGGCTTGGAAGTGATCGCTCGATTGCCGCTGATTTCGACTTTGAAATTACGTGACACCAAAGTCACCGATCGCGGAATCGCTTTTCTGCAATCGGCGCACAATCTTAGGACGATCGACTTAAGCGAGACGAATTCGCCTGGAATTACCGACGAAAGCCTTCGTTTGTTGCGACTTGCTGAAGGCTTGGAACAACTTAATGTGTGGTCGACCGCGATTACGGATCGCGGCGTTCAAATGCTCGAAGGGCATCCGAATCTTGCATGGCTCAACTTGGACAATACGCGAATCACTAACGCGGCTATTCCCAGTTTGGCGACCCTTCCCCAATTGGACTGGCTGCACATCGGGTCGACCAAAGTCAATGATGAAGCCGTTCCGCAACTACTTGCCATCGCCGCGCTAAAAAATCTGACCGTGCGTCTATCTGGAATTACCGACGCCGGTTATCGACTCTTAGACAAGGAATTGACCGCGCGCGGCGGCACCGTAGTCGGACCGTGAAACGCGAGCTAGGTTGGCGCTCAGCGTTTACTGTTGGCCGGCTTCCAGCGACTCGAACAATCGCCGATTGGGACCGTAAATCGCCGATTCGGTAACGATGGCGTCCATCCAAATATCGTGATCGTTCATCGGAAGTGATTCGAAAATCTGGCATTCGAATGCAACGCCGACACGAACTGTGGGACCAGTAATCGCGCGAAAAAGCCGATCGTAATAGCCGCGGCCATTTCCCAATCGACTACCGTCTTTGCCGAAAGCCACGCCGGGAACCACGGCCAATTCGACTTCGTCGATGCTTCCCATCCGGTCCACTAGTGTGCGAACCGAGGGCGAGGGCTCTGGAATTCCGTAGGTTCCAGGCGTTAGCTCCTCGAGGCTCTTCAATTGAAATAGCCGAAGTTGATCGGCATCGCAAAGCGGCACAAACACATTTTTCCCATCGCCCAAAGCCCGCGCGACGTGATCCAATGTCCCAACCTCGGAGCGCACTCCTACATAAAACAAAATCGTGCGACTCGTTTGATAAGTCTTCGAGGCGAACAAGCGATCCAAGATTCGTTGGCTCACCGCATGCCGATCCTGTTGCTCGCGCCGCTGTCGAAGTGCCGTACTTCGCAGTTCGGTTTTTGTTGCCAAGAGTGTGGGCTCCATCTGCTAACCGTTCGCCGCGCCGAAATGACGCAACACCGCAGAATAAATGTCGGTATCCGCTATTTTCACAGTTTCAAATAGTCTCGTCGAGGACAGCAGCACGGGACGGGATTCAGACCAATCTGACGGTGTTCCGTGCGATCCTTTAACCAGTGTTGCGTCCAGTGGAATCGAACGATTCGTCAGATCAAAGTGCAATTCGACCGGATCGTAACCCGGCTTGCGATGAATATCGACGGTGCGAGCGAAACCGGGTGCCAACGAATCGTCCAGCCACCAATAATAGGCTTGCCAACTGTTCGTTTCGGATATGAGTACGACGTCGCCACTGCGGGAGTGATCGATGTTCCATTTTGCTTTGTCGCTGCCAGTAACAACTTCTCGTACTCCTTCGTACCCACAAAATAGTTTGGCGACTTGTTGAACTATTTTCGGATCCGAGTTGCGCACGAAGACATGCGAAAATTGGTGATCGACAAGTGCCCAAGCCAAGCTTTCCTCGAGGTCCAAATGTTCGCCGTCATCGCCGCGACGAATTTTTAGCAAGCCATTTTCACGCAGCAGTCGATTCGGATAACAGACGTGATTGGTATCGACGATAGCGTACTCACTAGCGACAATCCAAACTAAGTCACGACCGTAGGCCGACGACATTTTCGTGGCCAACGACTCGATAAGCGCATCGAGGTCCTTAATCGCAATTGATGCTGCCGGACTATTGGGGCCTGACTTTTGAGCTGCGTAGTCCAGATGCGGAAGGTAGATGTAAAAAAAGTCAGGTCGAAACAACTCGCCGGTGATCACGGCCGAGTCTGCGATCCACTGCGACGATTTGATATTGGCGAGCGGGCCCCAAAAATGTTGCAACGGAAAAGGGCCGAGACGATCGAGCAATTGACGGTACAGGTCTTGCGGCTGAGTGTAGCACCACATCGATTCGCTGCCGTCTGGATTATGAACAGGTGCCGGCATGCAAACGTAGTCAGCGTGACTTCGTTTGCTTAACATGGGAAACCATGCAGCCGAGGTGAAGCTAGGGTTTGCGTGCGCCAATCGATCCCAAATTTGCGGACGCTCGATGACTTCATTGCCGAACGTCCACATCTGAACTTGGTTCTTTTCAGGCGAAAACAAGCCGTTGGAAACGACACCGTGCTGATTCGGGCGAGTTCCGGTCAACATGGTCGCTTCCGCAGGCCAAGTCACCGCCGGGAACCCGACCGACAGTTCGTGCTCCGTTCCGCGACCGCATAAATTGCGGAGCAACGGCATTTCGGCCAGATCGGTTTGACGTAGGCCAGGTAGCGAAAGGAAAATCATTGGAGTGATATTCGGCATTAGTCGGATCCACCGTTTTCAATCAAAGGTTTCAAGAACTCGAAAGCGCGGCGAGCCGCATTTGGTCCGTCGTGGCTGTGGCGACTCAACTCAACGTGAACTCCACCGGAAAAATGAATTTCCTTGAGCGAGCGAATTACGGGCGGAAAACGAATGTCGCCTTCGCCAAACATCAGATGCTCATGCACGCCTGCCTTCATGTCTTCAATGTGAATGTTTTGGATTTGATCGGCCCAGCGGACGATAAAATCGACAAGCGGCACTTCGCCTTGGCAGAATAGATGCCCGACGTCCAACGTCAGCCGCAAGTCGTCGCTGTTGAGCCATTGGCGCAAGCGCGAAAAACTTGCCATCGTGTCGATGAACATTCCGGGCTCCGGCTCAAACGCCAATGGAACCTTGTGTTGACGGGCCACCGCCAGAAGTGTTCCCAAGCCTTCCGCGAGTAAGTCGAGCGCGCGTTGGTCTTCGCATTGTTCTGGCTTGGTTCCCGACCACAACGAAACGCAATCGCTATCTAATTCCGCCGCAAGCTCTATACAGTAAACGATGAAGTCAATCCGCCGCTTTCGATCGCGAGCATCCGGGGACAACAGCGTTGGATGATGCTTGGTACGAGCATCGAGCAGAAACCTTGCGCCAGTCTCGACAACGCTATTCAGGTTGCGATCGAGAAGCAACTTGCGAACCGCCGCGAGCTGCGTCGTGAGCTGCGGATGCTGTGGACTGAGCAACTGATGGTCAACGGTGATCGCAATGCTTTGGTAACCGATTTCGGCCAAGACCTCGATGGCTTGAACCCCGTCATGGTGCGCCAAGCCGTTGGTGTTAAATCCGATGAGCATCAGAACCTTTCCCTCGTTCCCGATTTGGGGGAAAGGGCAGGGTGAAGGAAACTACGTCGCGTAGGCCCAACGCGACAACAGGTAACTAGGAACGATCAACAATGCTACCAACATCGGGAGCAGCGTTTGACCAGCTCCCACAGCCGCACATAGTATCGCATCAATGATAATCAGAGAAAACAGACTTGAAGTCACTGCGCGCTGAACTTGAGCAGTGTTTTTACTTGAGAACGCCCTGAGAATTCGCGTCAGTACGGGAACAAAGATGATCACGAACAAACTTGACGCCAAGGATTTCTTGTCGGCCGAAAGCCACAATACACGACGATCCTCGGTCCACCAAAGCAACGAAGCAAGCCAGCCGATCGCGCTGGCCATGATGAATAGCGAGATCGCAATTTGCCCACGCCGCACTTCATCGGCTTCGCGCCTGGCTAACACCGAAAGTCCGATAATATAGACGCCAATTCCGACCGCAATCGACCATTGCAACGGCGAGAAACCAATAGCACTTGATGATGTCACGTCCGTCCCGACGCTCATGCCCAATAGCACGTTCAAGCATCGACAGATTCCCAACACAATCGTCCCGACCCAAAACTGCTTGAGCCAAAAGTTATACGCCGCGACCGCCAACCCCAAACACAAGCCAATCGCGCCGCTTTTCCAAACGATGACTTTTGTATCAAAAAAATGCGCTGACCAGCCGGCAACCAACGACAAAATAACGCCGCCGATTAGCAGCGACCATCCCAACCGTCGTGCCGTGATCAGCTTGACCTCTCCGCTGGGAATGGGCCGATGAGGTCGTAACCGCCGATCTTCTTCAACGTCGACAACGTCGTTCAAAACCATCCCTGCGGTGTAAATGCCGATCGATGCCAGCAGCAAGATTGCCAGCGGCACCGCCGGAGTCCAAGTCCCATGAGTCACCAAATAGCCCATCAAGACATTCGAAACAGCACTCGGAATTGCCGGCGCGCGAAGCAAGCGGAGATACGATCGAATCTGGGACATGAAGTCATCTTAAGGCAGTCTGCGGGAAATAAAATACGACGATCTTGAAGCATGAATCGCAAGTTTTGACGTTGCGAATTCTCTGCGAGCCGCCTGGGGAAATTTTCGCTTGCGCTATCTGGCTCGCGCAAAAAAATAGTCCGAGCGGCCGTTAGGCCACTCGGACTTTCCCCCCCGGATACTGGCGAAGTGCAGATTACTGCACGTCCAGTTTTTCGAATGTGAACAAAACTATGTATCGGCTCATTGCGCACAGCTTCTTTGGTGAATGTTGCCGGTTTTAGCGATTCCGCAAGCTGGGTAAAGTTGATCGATTATTTGAACCCTTCGTTCGACAAATGATCAATCGAATGTCAATTCGTACCGATTATTCTGATTAGGAAAACTTCCATCGACTTCGAACAGTGATAGCAAATTACGATGGCGAAACGCTCGGCTCAAACAAATTGGCAGCCGGTGGTGGGCAGCATGTTGTACCCCACGGCCTTTGGTATTGCGCTCTACTTCGGAGTGATGACGTTTGTTGAGAGCAGCGGCAACGTCCTTCTGATCCGTTATCTTGCCGGTCATCCGGTCTCTAAAATCACGACCGCGCTAACGCTCATTGGCTTCGTCGCGTTGCTGTTGACTGCGTGGCGAGTGATTCAACAAGTCCGCGACTCGGCTGAATACCCCGTACCCAACCGCGACAGCGCGCTTACTGAAGACATCGTCGCGCGATCGATTGCTTTGCGTGATTTGATTGGCGGCACGTCTCGCAAATCGCTAGGGCACTATCGGCAACAGCGATTATTGTCGGCCGCGCGATTTGTCGAACAGGGCGGATCCGCCGATCGCTTGGACGACGAGCTAAAGTATTTAGCTGATGTCGATGCTCAACGACAAGCCGACGGGTATGCGTTTTTGCGAATACTGATTTGGGCGATCCCAATGCTGGGCTTCTTGGGAACGGTGTTGGGCATTACCCAAGCGCTCGGATCGATCCAAGTCGGCCCCGAAAACGACTTTCAGCAAATGATGAACGGCTTGCGCGCAGGCTTGTACGTGGCGTTTGATACGACGGCTCAAGCCTTGAGTTTTGCGATCGCTTTGATGTTCATTCAATTTGTTGTGATGCGTTTCGAGACGCAATTGTTGGAGCAAGTCGATGGCCAAGTTCGCCGCGATTTGAGCGGCTGGTTTGAAGTTGGTGCGACGGACGGCGATGTGTACGTGCGCACCGTACAGCGAATCGGTCGAAGCATTTTGGCCGCAATTCACGAAATGAGTCAGACGCAGACCGAAATCTGGCGACGCAGCATCGAGTCGGCGCAAACTGCTTGGGTTGTGGCGATGCAGGAAAATCATTCGATCGTTCAGCGAAATTTGAGCGACTCGATCGATTCCGCCGTCGGGCGAATGGCTGACCGGCTGAGCGACTCGATCCATCAAGTCGACGGAGCCCTCGAACATCGCGGCCAACAATGGCAAGTTCACTTGTCGCATTTAACTCGCCAAATTCACGAACAACAACAAGCGGTCGTTGCGTCCTCGCAAGCTGTTTTAACCACACTTCGCGGTTCAGTGCCTCCACGCGAGTCCGAAACACAAAAGATTCTCGATTCGGTTACGCTCAATCGAACTCTGCAGGACTTAGTGCAAACGCTGAACCAGTTCACGTCGCGGATCGAATTGAGAACGTCCGGCGAAACGGCGTCAGATTCCGCGATCTTGAATAAATCTCGCGCTGCGGACAATGCGCAACTGCGAGTCTTCAAAGAGGACGTTGCGGCATGAGACGGCGTCGCAGCGAGTTGGCCGGCACGTCGGTTTCACTCTTCCCGTTCTTGGCGGTGCTCATTTGCACCATGGGAGTGTTGATCGTGCTTTTGGTCGTGGCCAGCAAAGCGGCTGAAGTCCATCGGCAAGATGCGACCGGAGTCTTGTCACGCCAATTGTCGCAGCAGCTCGACGAACTTGATTTCGAAAAGCAAGAGCAGGATCTTATGCTCGATGTCTTGTTGCGGTCCCGTTCAAAATTGCAAGAGCATTTGTCACAAGCACGATTGCGCCGTAGCCACGTCGACGAAGAACTCCGGAAACTTGAACAGGACTTTGCACAAACCGCGGGGCGCGCTCGACAATTGAGCGAGTCTTCGGACGAACCGCAAATCACGGACGCAGAATTGAAGCAACTTGAACGGCGAATCGCCGAAAACGAAGCGACCTTGGAGTTGGCCGCGCAAGAGCGGCAAAAGCATTCGACCAGCTACGCAATTGTCGCCCATCCGTCACTCAATGGCACTCAGCGACGACCGATCTATGTCGAGTGCACTGAGGACGCGATCATCCTGCAACCAAGCGGGGTCGTAATTCAAACAAGCGAATTGCTTCCACCGGTGTTGCCGGGAAATCCTCTGGACGCAGCTTTGTTGGCGATTCGCGAATACTGGACCAAGTTTGATTTGGTGGGCGAGCATGGCGAGCCATATCCGTTGCTGATCGTTCGACCGGCCGGTGCTCAATCCTATGCACTTGCTCGACGTGCAATGCAAAGTTGGAATGATGAATTCGGTTATGAATTAATCGAGCAATTCAAATCGCTTAACTATGGCGAAGCGGATCAGAGACTTGTCGCCGCACTCGAATCGACGTTGCAAACCGCACGCGCACAATACGGGGGATTGCGTCGACTGGCACAGCAAACGGAGCAAGGACAGCTTGAACCGTCCGACGAAGGATTGCGGGCCTCGCGAGACGGCGGGTTCGAGACGATAAGCGGCTCAACGGTTTCGCCGCGAGAAGAAACTGAAAAGAAAGCGGTTGCGAAGGCGTCGTTGACTGAAGATTCAAGTGATGGGGAATTCACTGAAAGCAAACCGCTTGAAGGCGCGGGAAAAGCTGGCGGCACAGTCGCTCCTTTAGCGCAAAAGCGAGGTGAGAACTGGGCGTTGCCGGCGCACCAAACAGGCGCCACAGCGTATCGCCGCCCAATTGTAGTGAGCTGCGATTCAACGGCGCTGTCGATTGACGGAGGAACCAATTCCGAAAACCGCGTTCGTATTCCTTGGGCCGATGACGAAGCGAGCGTCGACGAGTTCGTGAGTTCAATTTGGAAGGTGATTCAGTCGTGGGGAATAGCCGAACGTAACGGATACTGGCAACCAGAATTGCGCGTCGTCGTCGAGCCAGGCGGCCAAGCGACTTTTGAACGAGTTCAAATGCTGCTCGAAGGTTCCGGGTTTGATGTCATGAGGGCCCAGTTCCGATGAGGCCCCGCCCCATTCGCGACATTTCACTTTTGCCAGACGAGATCGGTCAAGACTCGTTCCTGGATACGATCGCCAATCTCGTCGGCGTTCTGATCATATTAGTTGTAATGGTTGGGGCTAATGCCAAGAGCGCGCCCGTTTCAAGTAACGCCTGTGCCGAACAGAAGTCGCAAATTGCCGAGACCCAACAAGCGGTCCAGCAAAACGAACAAACGGATGAAAACATTCGAGCCGAGTACTCAGATTTGCAGCGGCAGATTGCAACCGAAGAAAGTTTGCTGGAGGTGAAGTCCGTCGAGCGTCGCCAGATTTTGACGGTGTTGACGCAATTAAACAACGAACTTGAGGAACACGAAGCGACGTTGGACCAAGCCAAGCGAGATTCGCTTGCACGCAACAACCAACGGCAAATTCTTCAACAGCGTTTGAACGATTTGGAAGAGCATTCTGCAGCAATTGAAAATCAGGTGGCACAAGTCCAAGCCATCGATCATTATCCGACGCCGATAGCCAAAACAGTATTCCGCGATGACGTGCATTTTCGCTTGAAAGGTGGAAAACTTGCGTTTATTCCGATGGACGAATTACTCCACCTAATGCGAGCCGAATGGGAACTCAAGGCCGAAAAGCTCGCCAGCGCCCCACGCGTCATCGAAGCAGTTGGCCCCAGCAACGGTTTCCGCTTGCAGTACGAATTAGTCGCGCGGCGCGTGATGCAACAGTCTTCGGTCGGCCCGGTGTCAGGGCGTTCCATTGAGCTTGACCATTTTGTCGTTCTGCCATTGTCGGAAACGATGGGCGAGCCGTTGGTGGACGCATTGCAATCCGGTTCAGGATTTTTTGCACGCATTCAGCGTTTGAAACCAGAGCAACACACTATCTCGGTATGGGTCTATCCCGACAGCTACCAAGAATTCAACGACCTCAAGCGCTGGCTGTACGATCGCGGTTTTCAAACCGCTGCGTGGCCCCAATCCGAAGGTGCCCAAATTTCCGGCGGCCCCAACGGCTTCCGCGCCACGGCGCAATAGCGCTCCAAGTCCCAAGCCGGCCCATCGACCCGCCGCGATCGCAAGAATTCCCAATCCAAGAACGATCAAAGTCAGCCAGTTAGTCCAATTCCTCGCCAACTCCCGCGACACCCGACGTTACACCATTCAACCCCCAAAAACTCCCCGCCGAATTACTCGGTATAATGC
>JANMEB010000293.1:0-4752 GCA_031376585.1 Planctomycetota bacterium
GATCGCCTTCCCGCAAGTAGCACCGCCGACGATTTCGAGACCGCGGGCGGTGGTGTGCGTGAACTCGTCGATGTTGTTTCGGGTGCCCAGTCCAGCGGATTTCGAAGCGATCGAGGAAACGATCTCAGCGTACGCAACCGGCGCGATTTGGCGCACGGCGGCTACGATCGGAATCGTGGCTTGGCCGCCGCAAGTCACCATATTGATATTGGGCGCGGTCAAGTGCTGATCCAAATTGACGGTCGGCACGACATACGGCCCAATTGCCGCTGGTGTGAGATCGATCACTTGCTTGCCGTGAATTTTGAGAATTTCGGCGTGGCGGGCGTGAGCCGATGCACTCGTCGCATCGAATACGATTCGGATATCGGAAAAATTCGGCAACTCGACAAGCGAATCGATGCCGCCTGCGGTTGTTGCAACACCCATTTCTGCGGCGCGCGACAAGCCATCGGAATTTGGATCGATGCCTACGAAAGCCGCAACCTCCAAAGTGTGTGAGAGCCGCAAGACTTTCATCAGCAAGTCCGTCCCAATGTTACCTGTCCCGACGATGGCGACTTTCACTTTTGCCATTACGGGCCTCCTTCGATGAACGCGCGTACGGAACCGAGGCCATGAATGTGGGCTTCGAATACGTCGCCGGGGACGACAGGGATCACTGGCCCGAGTGCGCCCGTCAAGATGACTTGTCCGGCTCTTAGTGGCGAACCGATTTGTGCAAGCGTCTTGGCCAGCCACACTGCAGCCGCGAGCGGGTGTCCCAAGCACGCGGCACCGCAGCCTTCGGAAACCTGCTCGCCGCGACGAAAGATGACCATACCGCACATTCGCAAATCGAGCCCATCCAATTTTCGCGGCGGCCCGCCCAGTACATAAACTCCCGACGAGGCATTGTCGGCAATCGTGTCGCAAACGCCGATCTTCCAATCCGCGATTCGGCTGCCCACGATTTCCAACGCGGGAACCACGAAATCGACGGCGGAAATAACGTCCGCCAAACTTGGATGGAAGGAATCGATGTCACGTCCTAGCACGAGTGCGACTTCGGCTTCAATTTTTGGTTGCAGCAATTTCGACCACGGAACAGATTGGCTGTCTTGAAATTCAGTGTCTTTCCACAAAACTCCGAAATCGGGTTGATTGACGCCAAGCTGTTGTTGGACGCTGACCGACGTGAGTCCGATCTTGTGCCCGCTGATCGCACGGCCATTTTGCAAATGGAATTCCGTGTTCAAGCGTTGCACTGCATAAGCCGCTTCGACCGTTGCTTCAGCAAGCTGATCGCGAATCGGCGGAATCGGCTGGGCGCTTGATTCAGCCTGGCGCAGTTGCTGCGCGATGTACTGATTTCGTGGATCAGACAACAGCGAAGTCACTTCACCATCCTCGCAGCCATTTCACAGAGTGCCTTGGCGGCCGCTTCATTTCGGGCTTCGGCGATCGCACGGACGATCGGCTCGGTGTTGCTCGGCCTAACCAGCAGCCAGCGATCGGGCCAATCAAGCCGCAATCCATCCATGCGATTCATAGTCGCCTCGCGATTGTGATTTTCCAATTCAATAAGCCATGCCGGAATTCGATTTGGGTCGAGTGCAAACGTCGTCTTATGAATTGCGTAGGTTGGCAAGTCCCGAATCAGTTGGCTAACCGTCGTCCCAGCTTGGGCCAGCGCATCGAGGGTTTGGGCCATGCCAACAAAGCTGTCTCGTACATAGCCGACTCGCGGATCGATCGGGCCGCCGTTTCCTTCGCCACCATAAACCGCACCGACGGCAATCATCTTTTCGGTCACGTTCGCTTCACCGACAGCGCTCAGATGACACGCACAACTTAATCGCTCCGCAACTTCCGCCGACATGCGACTCGTCGCGCAATTGACGACGACGGCACCGCGCTGCGCCGTAAGCCGATGCCGCAAAGTTATCGCCAAGGTAAACTCTTCGCCGATGTAATTTCCTCGTTCGTCGATGATCGCCAAACGATCCGCATCGGGGTCTTGGCAAAAGACGACATCGGCACCAAAGGATAGCGCGCGAGCCGCAACAGACTTCAAGTTTTCAGCAGTCGGTTCCGGCGGATGCTCGAAAAGACCGTCGGGAGGTTCGCCGAGAATTTGGGCATCAACGCCGAGGGCCTCGAACAATCGCCGCGCAAGAATCGAGCCAGCGCCGTGGTTTGCGTCCAAAACAACTTTGAAACGGCGCCGGCGAATGGCTTCGACATTGACAGTCGCCAGCACCAACTCCAAATGCCGCGAAGTCGTGTCGGCGACTAGGGAAACTTTGCCGATTTGATCAAACGGCGACCACTGGATCGCGCGTTGCTCAAATCGCTCGATGACTGTTTGGCCTTGGCTTGCGGATATCACGCGGCCATCGCGTCCGAGAAGCTTCACGCCGTTATAGGGTGCCGGGTTGTGGCTTGCGGAAATCTGCATTGCGCCGGCGGCGGACAACTGCCGCACCAGAACGCCGACCGTCGGAGTCGCCGCAATGTTTGCATAGAGAACTTCGCGGCCGCACGCGTTCAAGCCAGATTGGATCGCCGCAGCCAACATCTCGCCGGAACTTCGCCCATCGCGGGCCACGACGATCGGACCAGGCTGAAGTTGATTGGCAAAGGCGCAGACGTAGTAAATCGCCAATGCCGGGTCTAGACTTTCGCCCACAATTCCCCGCAGACCAGACACACTGATGATCGGTTTGGCCATAATTTTTCGCGGCGCGACTCGTGTTGTGCGGTGTCTTGTCGAAAAGTTATCAGAATCTCTAGAATCGTGATCTTGGTACCGTCGCTTTTGAAAATGCAACTCTTAAGGTTAACCGGAATGTCAAAAATCGCAACGACGCCAAATCCTCATGCGGCGATCGAGAAGCTCGCTGCAGCCGCACACGATGGCAAAATTTCGGCGTCCGCTGCCGCTAACGTCCGCAGTTGGCTGACCGAAACAAAATATGCGTCGTACGCCGCCCAAGTCGCCGAACATATCCGCGACCAAAAATGGAAAATTCTCGACGACGTTTTTTGGACCGTGATCCCGTTTGGCACGGGAGGGCGGCGCGGAATGATGTACCCGATCGGCAGCAACGCCATCAACGAGCGAACCATCGGCGAAAGTGCCCAAGGGCTACTTCAATACGTCAAGAAAACCAAGCCCGCCGGGCCTTGGTCGTGTGCGATTGCTTATGACACGCGGCATCGCTCGCGCGAGTTTGCCGAGCTGTGTGCGTCGATCTTAGTCGCCGGTGGATTTACCGTTTACTTCATCGACGATTATCGAAGCACGCCGGAACTCTCGTTCTTGGTCCGTTACAAAAAATGCGATTGTGGCATCATGGTGACGGCAAGCCATAATCCTCCCAGCGACAACGCGGTCAAAGTTTATTGGTCGAATGGGGCTCAGCTCATTCCGCCGCATGACCGAGGTGTGATCGACGAGGTAGGCCGAGTCGACTCGTTGAAAAAGGTCGACTTCGCGCAGGCCGTTTCCGACGGCAAAATCGTCTTGTGCCGAGACGAAGTCGACCAAGCACTGCTCAGAGAACATTTGCGGCTGAGCATTCCCGGACCGCGCGACTTGAAAGTCATCTACTCGCCGCTGCATGGCGTTGGCGAATTCAATGTGCGTACGTTGTTGGAGGCCGATGGATTTCGGCAACTCGAAATTTACGAACCGCATCGCAAACCCGACGGCGATTTTCCTAACGTTCCGGGCCACGTCTCCAATCCAGAAAACGCCGAAGTCTTCAGCGATATTATTCGGCATGCGCAACAGACCGGCGCGGAACTGATCTTGGCGACCGACCCGGACTGCGACCGGATGGGAGCCGCCGCGACTGTGGGATTGGACCCGCGCGGACCGTGGAAAACGTTCAACGGCAATCAGCTTAGCAGCCTGCTCGCGGAGTTCGTCTTGCGTAAACTGGAGCAGTCCGGCCGTTTGACGCCCGCCCATTACATCGTCACGACTTTGGTGACGACGCCACTTCTCAAGCGGATCGCACAAGCGTTTAACGCGCGATGCTTTGACGAAAATTTGGTTGGCTTCAAATGGATTTGCAACGTCATTGACCAGCAAGGCCCCGACCAATTCGTATACGGAACGGAGGAATCGCACGGATTTCTCATCGGCCAATATTGCCGCGACAAAGACGGCGCGATCGCTTGCATGCTGATGGCTCAACTCGCCGCAGAAGCCAAATCTTTGGGCAAATCTGTCCACCAACGGATGGACGAACTGTACTTGAAGTACGGACTATATCAGGAGTACCAGGTCAATTTGCGGATGGAAGGCTCCGCTCGCACGCGGCGTATGCAGCGTAGGATGGAGGCATTTCGCGAGCGACCCCCAGCGAAACTCGGCGATTTGCAAGTGATCGCACAGCGCGACTTCCTGCATCAGCGCCGTACGTTGCTCGGCGGAGCATCGTCACCGCAGGGCGGTCCTAAAGACAACTTGATCATGCTCGACACCTCGCGAGAGGGCAACTTCGTCGCCGTGCGCCCATCCGGCACCGAGCCCAAAGTCAAGTTCTATTTGTTCGCGTATGTTCCAGCACACGAAATTCGAGACTTGTCCGCCGCCAAAACCGAAATGGCCTCGCGCATCCAAGCCTTCGATCGCGACCTCCGCAAATTCGCGGAAATGAATGAAAACTTAACAACCGAAAACTGATCGGAGTCGAGCGATGAGCGAAGGGCCCCGTTTTTTCGCGATGCCGAAAGAATTCCGAATTTGGCTTCGAACGA
>JANMEB010000625.1:0-13521 GCA_031376585.1 Planctomycetota bacterium
CGGTGACTCCTCGATAGTCCATTCGCAGAAAGGCCTTGAGGACCAAGCAAACAACTGCTGCTGAGTGAACTTCTTGGGGCTGTTCTTATGCCGATAGCTGGGAAATGCTTTCTGAGCCACGACCAGCGCGTACAATAGAACAGCCTTGGGAGATTTGCTCGTCAAACTCATTCCAACGAGTACGGTCCCCACTCGCCCAAAGTTCGTTCGCTTTTTAAAAGTTTTCTACAGAGCCGGCCAGGACCTTTCGCGCGGGCTGGGACGAGTATCATTACCATTCGCACTGGCTCAGAAATTCCCGAATGCAGACCGGGAACTCGGTTGGCAATATCTTTTTCCGAGTAGTTCGGTTTCATTTGATCCGCAGGAATCTCCCGGCCCCCTGCGGCGGCATCATTTTCATGAATCGGCGGTCCAAAAACAGTTGCGCCGCGCGGTCTTGGCGGCCGACATTCACAAGCCAGTACACTGTCATACCCTGCGCCACAGCTTTGCGACGCATTTGTTGGAAGACGGTATAGATCCCGGCGCGCCGGGACACCATTCAAGAATTGCTGAGGCATGCTGACGTAAGTACGACCATGATCTATACCCATGTCAGCACACTTGGCGCAACCGGCGTCCGCAGTCCGCTGGATCGGATGTGAGGAGAGTTGAGAGTTGAGCGTTGAAAGCGGAAGACATCGGGTCAATGGCTTGCAATTCCTCAAGCCTACAGCCTCATGCCTATTAGCCGATTGTGTCAGGACTACCGACTTGCGACGGTAGTTTGCGGGGGGGAGTTGGGAAAACGATGAGAGTTGAAATGCAAAGTGTGGGGTTTCGAAAACTTACTGGCAGCCTTCGAACAACTGTAATGGAAGGCCGCTGGGGACGGACTCGGGTATGAGCGGACAGAATTCGAGGACTCGTTCGTCGAACAAACCGTCGCGCACGAACTCGACTAAGTCCTTTAGTTCCTTGGTCGAAAGCACATTCGGAGTTTGCAGTAGCGGATCGATTCCTGCGGCAAGGATACCTCGGTACGGACCTTTTCGAAGATCGGCAGGGACGTTGTTGGCGCGCGGATTGTACGATCGCAGCGAACGTTTGACGTCCAGATGGTGCACGATCGCGGCTTCCAGGGTGCCAAAAGCTCCATTGTGGAAAAAAGCTGGCGCCACTTTTAGATTTCGCAGCGGTGCCGTGCGGAATGTGTATCGCAACGCCGGATCATGTTCCGTTTGCTCGTAGCCAAAATCTTCGTTCTCGCCGAGACCGTCAAAGATCACGTTGCCCGTGCTGACGCCAAACCTTGGCGCAAGCTGCGGACCGCCGATTCTGCGAGGTTGAAAGTCGCTGAACATTTCATTAGCTTGGCCTGCGACGGCGTGGCATTCGACGCATCCTGCCTTGCCGAAAAAGAGCAATGCACCGCGCTTTTGATTGGGAGTCATCGCGAGCTTTTCGCCGCGCGCGAAACGGTCCAGAGGCGCGTTCGCGGCCGTTAACGTCGCTTCAAATTCGGCGATGGCTAGTCGCCGCATGTCGATCGTGATTCCGCCGGCGGGGAGCATCGTTCCGCCGTTAAAAACCATCCCAAATTTTTCCAAGTACGCAGGAATCGAATTCAGTCGAATGTCGACCGCATCTTGAATTGGGAAATTGTGGAAGCCGGTTGCATCCGGTGCCGGTAAGGCTTGGCCGTGGCCATCGTCAAACTGGAAATGCCGCAAACCGAACGGGCCGGGGTTGTCCATGATGCCGGTGAAGCCGGCCATTTCGACCAACTCGGTCGATGGGATCGACGCTTGAGCTGCGAGCAGAGTCGGCACGCTAGTGATCAATGTCTCCGGTGCGGGGAATTCGAAGCCAAGCGAATTGTCAAACGGATCGCCGGATAACGCGACGAAGCGGGGAGTCCACATGAGCGCAGGGTAAAAGATCGTGTTTGGAACAAGCGGTGCGCGACGCTGATTGCGCGGACCTCGGCGGTTAGGACCAACGATGTTATTGTTGTCAACGCCGATCGCCATTGGCTGCGAATCACCAAACCCGAACGCAGGTGAATGGCAACCAGCACAAGAATTGTCGTTGTGCAGTCCGAGGACTTTGTCAAAAAACAAAAGTCGTCCGAGATCGGCCATCTGTGGATCAAGTGGTCGGCCAAGTCTCGCTTCTAGTGTGGATTCAACTTTGCCTGTGAAGCCAGCTTCACGCAAGACTCTGGTGAGGGTTCGATCCAAAGGATTCGGATTATTTTGCGCAGCTGATGAGTCCCCGGAGCGAATCGAAATGAATCCCATGACGACGCTGGCGGCGCCAAGGATCAAGGCGATGCTGAATGGGTTAGACTTGAGTGAAAGAAACCAGGGTTGGAACTCCATTGTCGCTCTCCTTGTTGTTCGAACTTTGGAACCCAAAATTTATAGCCGAAATTGACCCGGTGGTCCGCCAAAGAAAATAAGTTGGATGCGGAAACGTATCATGGGAAATCGCCCGATTGTGTGATGGCACACGGGACGATAATCGGCATTGGACTGAATGGCTGGGGCAGATTGGATTATATCCGCAAGAGTTAAGGGGATCGCTTGAAACAGCACCATCGCGCCCTGGAAGCGAGCGAATGAAAAGGGGACATTCTACTTTTGCAAGGAGAATGTCCCCAATGTCGGGGCGACAAGATTCGAACTTGCGACCTCTACGTCCCGAACGTAGCGCTCTAGCCAGGCTGAGCTACGCCCCGCAATTTGTCGGATCGATTCTACCGTGAGCGGTTCGGCCGTGTAAACTGCTGCTCTATCAAAACCGGCAGAATTGGCTGCTCGAGCACGCGATTTCCAGCCGGCAATCATTCAATCGCTTTGAATCTTCATGCATAACGTAGCTCAATTGATTGAAAAGAAGCGGGACGGTCGATCGTTGGAGAACGACGAGATTGCCTTCTTGATCGATGGATACTCGCGCGATCAAATTCCCGACTATCAGATGTCGGCACTGGCGATGGCGATTTTCTTTCGCGGGATGACGCACGATGAGACGACGCAGTTGACCCGAGCGATGCTGGAGTCGGGTGAACGGATGACTTGGTCCAGCGACAAACCCAAAGTCGATAAACATTCGACTGGCGGGATCGGCGACAAAGTTTCGATTCCGCTCGCGCCGTTACTGGCCGTTTGCGGCGCGAACGTGCCGATGATTTCGGGACGCGGGCTAGGCGCAACCGGTGGAACTCTCGACAAATTGGAATCGATTTCCGGTTACCGATGCAACCTGTCCCTGGACGAGTTTCGAAACGTCGTGAACTGGACGGGTTGTTCGATCACGGGAGCCAGTGAGACGCTAGTTCCTGCCGACCGAAAGCTTTATGCATTGCGTGATGTGACGGCGACGATCTCTTCGATTCCGCTGATCACGGCTAGTATCTTGAGCAAGAAAATTGCCGAAGGGCTTGATGCGTTGGCACTCGATGTCAAATGGGGATCCGGTGCGTTTATGAAGACGCTTGAGCAGGCTCGCGTGCTGGCTCGGTCGCTTGTTGACGTCGGCAACGAGCTAGGTGTGAAAACAACTGCCGTCATCACGGACATGAATCAACCGCTTGGGCGAATGATTGGCAACGGGGTCGAAATCGACGAGTCGGTTGATGTTTTGCAAGGAAACGGGCCGTCCGACGTGACTAAGTTAACGCTGGACTTGGGGGCTAGGCTGTTGGTGTCAGCGGGACTCGTGGCTGACAAGGTGCAAGCGATTGATCGATTGAAGCAAGCCATCGCTGACGGGACGGCGTTGGAAAAACTATTGGAAATGGTGCGCGAACATGGTGGGGATTTGGCCATCGCGAGGCGGCGAGGCAAAGAACGGATGGTTACGGCGGACGAAGGGGGATACGTGGCGACCATCGACGCGCAGCGAATCGGTTTGGCGATTATCGAGATGGGTGGTGGCCGCAAGAAGTTAGGCGATCCGATCGATCATTCGGTTGGGATTGAATTCCTTGTTCGAATTGGGGACAAGATCGCTCGTAGCCAACCGCTGGCAAGGGTTTTTTGCGATGTGAGCACGTCGGCGGAAATGGCTGAGCATTTAATCGCAACGTCGATTCGCGTGGATCGAGCACCAGTCGCCGCGCCGCCGCTAATCGTTGAAGAAATTTCGGATTAGAATCTATCTCCCCTCATCCGGCCTTTGGCCACCTTCTCCCGGTAAAGCCGGGGAGAAGGAACACCGCACAATTAACCTAAATGCTCAATCCAAAGCGTTGCCCCTCACCCTGCCGTCTTCCCAGAAGCTGGCAAGAGGGAACGATTCTAATATTCGAATAGGCTCCCAAGGAAAACCATGAACGGGCAACAGCAGAAAAAGTTAATTGATTCGGCGATAGCGGCGAGGACAAATGCTTACGCGCCTTATTCGCAATTTCCGGTTGGCGCGGCGCTGCTTTGCGAGGATGGACAGATCGTGACCGGCTGCAATGTTGAAAACGCCGTCTACGGCTTGGCGATTTGCGCGGAACGAGTTGCGGCCTGCAAAGCAATTTCGGAAGCCCGGGCCAAGATTGTGGCCGTCGCAGTTGCCGCAGTGCCGTTGGCTCCGCCGTGTGGCGCTTGTCGGCAGTTTCTGGCTGAGTTCAATCCGAAAATGGAAGTTGTCTCTGTCGATCCAGACTCCGGCGAACAAAAGAAATGGGATTTAGACGAACTGTTGCCTGCTGCGTTTCGGTTGGAAGACTGAGGCGGGGGAAAAGACGGCAGAAGTGTTCCGTGTTTAGATTTCAGCACGAAATTGAGTCAGTATTAGAAACAAGTGTCAACGACCAGGCGCTCCGCTGCTCGACCAATAGAGTGTTTTCTGGGGAGTGCAATCGCCGTCTGCTTTCGATGTCACCATTGCTTTTGCAGTCGGAGAAAGCCGACGAACATTCTCGCCGTCGACCGGGCCAAATTCAATTTGACGATCTGTGTTTTTTGACTCGACGATGCAAACCGCTGACGGCCCCGTCCATCGCCCTATTTTCGGCCAACCGAGCCTTGACTAGTTTCCGCACAAGGGCAGCCGGCAAGGGCATGTCTGGTTGAAACCGAATCGTCCCCTTGCTGGTGTCGTAGCCCTTAAGCTCGACCTTGTGAGCTTCTACTGTGGACGAACTCATCAGATAGAAGGCACAGTGCTTCGCGGTCGCGCCGAATCCCACAAGCATTCTACCTTGGCGGAAAGCCGGAATTTGGTAACTGATACACTCTTCAGCTTTTGGTGCAGCGGCCCTGATCGTCTTGCGAAGAATCTCCAATGCCGCACGATGGTCACCGCTCAAGTCCGCAAGATACTTATCTATAGTCTGGAGGGTTCGTTTCATAAGGAATCGCATCGCGTTGGAACGCGGGAGAATCAGTGTGCTGAGATGCACCGCGCATAAGCCTGGGCGCGGCAGCCTTGCCTTGCGCGGCGCTAGGGATAGTCGTAGTCGGGATTGTCTGGATCAAAGTCTCTGTCGGTTAGGCCGACGTTGAGCCGAACGTCGGTGTAGAAATATCGTTCTTGAAGAACAGGTTCGAGGCTACCTTTTGCGGGCCACAAATATCCCTCGTAACCGACCGGCAAGTTTATCTCGTCGTCGATGATGATCCTCGCGATGTGAAAATCAAAATGATCAGCCGGCCGTGAATGGACCAGCTTGATTTCGGTCCCGCTATGGCCGTTGATTTGAATTTGGCGATTGACAAGCAGTTCGCTGTCATCGTACTGCCGGTCGCGCGATCCTTTTTCGATCATGCGCTGAACTAATTTCTCGATTCCGAATTCGGTGATCGGATGCCGATTTCCGCGCATTGCAAGTCGGCTGGTGGGCGACAAGTTCGCGCGAATGATGTTCAGCAAGCCTCCCTCGTGTGCGACCAATCGCCCGTCGTTGTGCCCTTCAATGTAGATTACCTCGCGGCCGGCGGAACTTCTCGGCTCAATAAATCGCATGTAGACGCTTTGCGGAATGACTTTGCCCCCCTCAACGCGACCTTGACGGAATTTAATCAAGGACCGCTCTTCAGCAGCCAAACGCAAGCCGACTCGCTCCTGTTTGATAAAGACAGCTTCGTAATCGCGGACATTTTTTCGGTAATAATCCAAGCCCAATTGCGCGATGTTGAGTGCTGGATCAAGCGGATGCCCGTCGGGCGCAGCGGGTTGGTTGAGGATGTCGGTCAAACTATTTTTAACGATCGGTTCTGAATTCTTGCCGGTGACGATGTTCACGTCACTTGTCACCGGGACGTCGGGGCGCATCCACCGATCGATACAAAACGCCAAGCCAACCAGCAGCGCAATAGCGCAACCGATTTTCAACCAACGTCGTTTCCGACGCGGCGGAGCGGGGCTGTCGTGACGGTCGGCAATGTTCGGCGATTTGGCGGGTAAAGCTTCCATGAGCCCAAGTGCGAAAAAAATGGAGCAAGTCGATCTTGAATGGCAATTAATGTGCGCGACGCGGCCAAGGTCAATGGTTAGAAAAAAAAGGCGTGTTCGGTTCGGCGTATTAGCCAAGTGTGTCAGCACTACCGACTCGTGTCGGTAGCTTGTGTTCACCAAGTCTGAAAACCCCAACCCTCACGCCTCTAGCCTTCTATCGCGCGGCGAAAAGTTCCGCGTACTCCAGAATCCAAGTGTCCACTAACTGTTCGAGCTTGGCGATGTCGGCGGACTCGATGTCTTCGTAGAAATTTCGCGAAAACAATTCTCGATTGCGGACGGTCCCTTTGGCCAATACGTCGACAATGTTTAACGACGATAGCGGGCGGACCGAGATTTCGAGTCGGCTGAACATATTTCGTTTCGGGCCGGTGACATCGTCGCGAGTAATGGCCGCTCCCCAGCCTTTGTCGCCGTACAAAATCTCGGCTTGAAATCCGGGAAAATGGTCGGCAAGCTTGCGCAAAGATCGCTCGATGTGATCGGACACTCGCAAGCGAATTTGGTTATGGCGGCTACGAAGTTCGCTTTCCGACAATTTCTGCTGGTGAGCTGCATCGGCACTGGCTTCACTGCGGCGCTGTCCGCGTTCAATCGCTTTTTTTAGTTTTTCTTCAAAGTCCATGGAATGACTGGTGGGTTCATTTTCCGTGACGAAGCCCGCGCTAACTCCCTTTTTCTGGATCATTCTTCTTGGTAAAGAACTGTGCCAGATCGGAGAAGGAACGCATCGGGGCTTTGCCTTCCACCATTTCTGGCGTGATCGGCGTGACGGGGCGCGGTGGTTTATTGACCCGTTTAGTTGCTTCAAACCGTTTGGGCTTGTGGGGATAAGGTTTCTTGTCGCGGTCGCGGGGCGGAGGCGCTGATCGATCGGCGCGGGGACCACGAGGAGCTGCATGGGAGGGCTCTGCTTGCCGCGGCGGGCCACTAGGCCGATGTCGACCGCGCGGCGCGGAAGGCCTTTCGCTGCCGGGGCGCACCGCCGTCAACATGACGCGCCGGCGCTGAGTGTCGAGTTGAGTTACCCAAACGTCCAGCGTATCGCCGACGGCGAACATCAAATGCGGATCGCTCACGAAACCGTCCGATAGGCGGCTGATGTGGACCAGGCTGCTTTCGCCTAAGCCAATGTCGACAAACACTCCAAAGTCCACCACGTTGACGACTTGGGCGCTGAGCTGCATCTGCGGTTCCAAGTTTTCGAGTTTGATAATGCCGCGACGAAAAACGACAGCGGGCAACCGTTCGCGCGGATCGACGCCCGCTTGTAACAGGGCGTGAATCAAATCGCCAATAACTAGCGGGCTAACCCCAAATTCGTTCGCAAGCCCATGTCGATCTAATTTGTGTAGCGCGTCCCGCAACTGACCGCGACGATGGTGCAATTGCTGTTGATCGTATTGAAGTTCGGCAACCGCCACCGCAGGAGTATCGGCGACTTGGGGTACAGGAGTCGATGTTTCGCTCGGCGGATCACTTGCGGTGGTCGCGGGCGTCTCGATCGGGACTGGTGGGCGGGAGGGCACCACTCGCAAATCGATCGGTAAAAAGCCCGCTTTTTCCAGGATTTTTGTTGCCAGTTCGTAGCTTTCCGGATGCACCATGGTGGCGTCAAGCGGATTGTCGCCGTCGACGATGCGCAGAAAACCGGCGGCTTGAATGAAGGTTTGCTCGCCGATTCCGGAAACTTCTTTGAACTGCTGACGTTGGCGAAACGGGCCGTGCTGCAATCGGTATTCGTACAAACGGCGAGCAGCCAGCGGACCCAACCCGGAGACGTGAGCAAGCAGCGCTGGGCTAGATGAATTGGCGTCGACGCCCACGTAATTCACGCAGGACGCGACGACTTCGTCCAATTCGTGTGCCAGATGTTTTGCTTTGATGTCATGTTGATAGAGGCCGATCCCCAGATGCGCCGGATCGACTTTGACTAAATCGGAAAGCGGATCGAGCAAGCGGCGGCCGATAGAAACTGCGCTGCGAATCGACGGTTCGCAATTGGGCAACTCCTCGCGCCCGATATCGCTGGTTGAATAAGCGTTGGTTCCGGCTTCGTTGACGATGACGTATTCCAGATTTCGCCCTGCCAAATCGCCGTTGATCAAATCCGACACAAGTTGTTCCGTCTCGCGACAAGCACTCCCATTCCCGATCGCGATCATTTGACATTGATGTGTGTTGATCAGTTCAGCCAATTTTTGGCGGCCTTCGGCGCGACGCTGTTCGTTACCGACGACTTGAAAGACAGCGTGCCCCAGGTAATGACCGAATTCATCGAGTGCGGCCGCTTGGCAGCCGTAGCGAAAGCCAGGATCAATCGCGACAACGCGTCGCCCGCGCACCGGTGGCTTGAGCAATAAGTGCCTCAAGTTCCTGCCGAAGACTTTGAGCGCGTGTTGTTCGGCGTCTTCGGTCAACTCGCGGCGAATTTCGCGTTCGAGGCTCGGCAACACGAATCGCTGTACCGCGTCCTGCGCACATTTTTCCATGAACTCGCCAAACGCATGGTTTTCGGGAACCATGGATTTGATCAAGTCGTTGTATTGCGCGTCGTCCATTTTCGCTTTGACGCGAATACTCCTGGCTCGTTCCGCTCGATTGATCGCCAGCGTGCGATACGGGACCAGTTTTGAAATCGATTCCGAAAAATCGGCGTAGTCTTTGAAAGGGTCGTGCTCGGGTGTTTTCTTTTTGCGGCGACGTTTTTTCTTGTCGGCATCCGAGGCTGGCGGTGCTGCTGCCAATGGATCCGTCGGAGCTGGCGGGTTGTTTTCCGCTGTTAATGGAACGGCCGCCGGATTCGAGGTTTCCTCCAGGGCGGTCGATGAAGCAGTGGAAACCGGCGATTCGTCCTCGGTGACGACTTCTGTTGCCACTGCCAAAGCATCGATTTCGATTGCCGGTGATACCTCTTCGACCGGCGTCATCACTTGGTCCGGTTCGCTGGTTGGAGAAACCGCAACAGGCGACGTTTCCGTCGCAGCGGGTTGGGTCGCCGCTACGGCTTCAAGCGGTTCGATTTTGCGCGTGACGATTCGCCCCGACTTCCACAGATTTTCGCGGCATCGACTGCGCACGCTAACGTCGTCGGCAAATCGTTCGGCGATCAAGTGTCCGACGCCTTTGACGACGTCGTCGATCGTATGGAGACCTTTGTCGACACGGACATAATCGGTCGCACGTGTCGCCAAGTCCGATTCGCTCGCGACGCCTTGAAAGATATCTTGGGCCAGCGGTTCCAATCCGCGCTGCCGCGCCAACTGGCCGAGCGATTGTTTCTTAGGCTTGAACGGAAGATACAAGTCTTCAAGCTGCTTGGATGTCTGCGCACTTTGAATCGCGGCAGTCAAATCGCCGGTAAGTTTTTCTTGTGTCTCGATTGACTTGAGAATGATCGACTTGCGCTCGGCAAGCGAGCGTTGCAAATTCAACAGGCGCTTGATGTCAAGAATGCGCGATTCGTTTAGCCCACCGCTGACCTGCCGGCGGAACCGTGTGATGAACGCCGGCGTGTTCCCTTCGTCGATCAGTTTTGCAACGGCCGATACTTGGTCGAGGGGCAAAGACAATTCGTGTGCAATCGCATCAAGTTCGGTGCTGGGGCTCTCAGCCATAAATCATCGATCAAAAGAGGACGACAGGACAGCGCAGCGAGAATCGTTTTGCCAGCATAAGCGAATTTTTTTGTGTGACATCGCGCGGCAACTCAATCAACTCACAAACCAAGCCATAAGTGGCGTTGAAATCGGCCTGGCCCAGCGGCTGTTGACCCGCAAACCACACCAGCCATTTCGAGCCCGGCGATAGAATAATGAGCGACCGACAATCCGCAATCTAAATTTTGGCTTGGGTTTTGTCAACAAATACGAACCTCAAAACCAATGGGTTCGGTTAAAGCTTGCCGCCAACAATTCTCGGTCTCGGGGATTCATCAGCGTGTGCGCTACCCGCACAACCCGCACGAACCCCACTCGCTAAGGCCTGTTTGCGTGAATTCGCTATCGCTAGCCGTCAAGTCGGAAACCTGTGGCCAACTATTGTGCAAGGTTCGTCCGAAATCGTTGCCGTATCAGCGATTGCGCTGGATTTCGAACCCGATCGCGAACGACGTGTGCCCGCCGCCATACCCTTCTAAGACTCATGGCGTGCCACCCGCCTTTCACCCGCCCAGAGCAATGCAACCTTCGCCCACTGTGTTGACCGAAACTCGCACCGCCGGATTGGCATCCGATCCGTTGGCGATGGGGGTTGCGTTCGCCTTGGTTTTGACCGTTGTCCAACGCGGCATCGGTTTCATTCGCGGAATGCTGTTCTGCCGCCTGATGCCAGCCGAAGAGCTAGGGCAATGGTCGGTGGTGTGGAGCTCGCTCATGCTGCTGGCACCGTTGGCCGCGCTGGGATTGCCAGGCTCATTCTGTCGCTACGCCGAACACTATTTGCAGCGCGGGCAACTTCGACCGTACATCAGCCGCATCGGAACGCTGGCAAGCGCGACCACGCTGTTGCTTGCGGGCGTGATGACGGTTTTGCCCCAACTGTTTTCGATGATCATTTTTCGCGAACCAAATCACGAGTCGCTGGTGCGAGTCATGGCGGGCGTGTTTGTCTTGGTCGCATTGTTCAACGCGGTCCAGTCGCTGATGGAATCGTTGCGCCAAGTTCGCGTCGTCACCATGATGCGCTTCATTTCTGGGATCGTGTTCGCGGTGGCTGCCGTCGGACTACTGCTGGTTTGGGAAAACGGAACTCTGGCCGTTGTAATTGGCTTTGGAATAAGCTGTTTCGTTGGACTCATTCCAGCCGCGCTGTTTTTCGTGCGTACCAAGGAATTTATCCGAGACTCCAACGCGCCTCTTTCGCACGCCTCGATGTGGGGCAAAATCGTTCCGTTCGCGGCATGGATTTGGGTTGCTAATTTTCTCAATAACTCGTGCGACTCGATCGACCGGTTTTTGTTGCTGCACCTCTTGCCGGGCGACAGTTCGCATGCCCAAAGCCATCTCGGGCAATATCACAGCAGCCTCATCATCCCGCAATTGCTCGTTGGAGTCGCCGTGGTCATTTCGGGGACGCTTCTGCCCTATTTGTCCGCTGCCTGGGAACGCAAAGAATATCCCGAAGCCCGACGCTTATTGCGCTGGACGCTCAAGACGACCGCGCTGGGGTTTCTCACCGTCGACTTGCTCATTTTGCTGGCCGCCCCGTTGCTGTTTAACGTCGCCCTACAAGGCAAATACGCGGACGGTTTGGCCATAATGCCGCTAACGATGGTTTACAGCTTTTGGTTTTGCATGATCACGTGCGCTCAGAACGCGTTGTGGTGCAACGAGCGAATGCGCTGGGTCGTGTTGGCACTCGGAATTGGCTTGATTGCCAATATAGGCCTCAATTCGATTTGCATTCCGCTGTGGGGATTGCATGGAACGGCACTTGCCACCGCGCTAGCTAACGCGATTTGTTTGGCGACGATGCTGTTGTTACTGCGACGCGAAGGCTGGCTGGTTGATCGGGGGACATGGCTCGCGTGTGGTTTGCCCGTCATCATGACCTTGGGCCCAATCGCCGCCGTTGCCGCCTGGCTACTGATCGTTTTCGGCGCATGGCGCTCCGACTGGATTTTCGACGCCGAGGAAAAGCAACTGCTGGGTGAAAAAGCGGACGCTTTGCTCTCGCGAATTCGTGCACGCCTGCCAAGATTCAGTACTTAATAGTGCATTGTCAAAATTGACCTAGGATTGAAGCCTGATGCGCTAGCGAAGTAGGAGTAGCGTTGGTTTGGCTTCGTCCAGTTGTCAAACATCTTCACCATTCGGCACCAGACCGATGGAGTCGAAAATGGGACCTTTGAATTTGAGCACGAGCCATTTTTTAGGGAGCAGACTGCAATTCGAGCGTGTGCCAGAGGCTGGGGTTTTCGGCGATGGGGAGGCGGAAGTCGGTGGCGAGGGTTTGCCAGCCAAGTTCGTTGTCGACGACGGCGTAATTGAAACCGATCCGCCGATGCTCGTCCGCGTTCCATCCCGTCAACGCTGTGGACGGAATTTGAAACGTCAGCCGATAACCATCTGCTGCAATTTTGCTGGCGACGAGTGGCTTAAACATCTGAAAGGATTTCGCGTCTTCTTTGGCTCGATTAATTTTCAACATCGTCCCCCAAGCCTGTGACTTCTGGGCGTTGCCGCCGGACGGCAAGTACGCGAACCAGTGGCAAAAGCGGCTTGCGCGGTGGACGGACTGCATGTTGCGCGTGTCGATCCAAATTTGAATGCCGTCGCTTTCGGTCAAGCGAGTGGCCTGGCACTTCAGCGGCTGCTTCTTACCGCGCACCGTCACATCGAACGCCAGTCCGTCAGCGGACCAGGCGGCACAGACGGTGGCAAACTCGGGCTGGCCTTCGAACGTGCCGAAAGAGGGCAAGCGGAAATCGTCGCCGAGCGACCAGCCCTCGGCTGCCCAAGGTTTTTTCGCTGGTAGAATTGGGATCGAATAACGAAACAACAAATTGCTTGAAACGAGCGCCAGTGGATGATCTAGCGGCATGTGTTATTCCTTGGCACTGGAGGATTTCGAGGAAGGACGCGCGCCGCGACGAGGCTTGGCAAGTGCAGCGTTCGTTTTTGCCGAGGGAGCAATGGCCGCCAAATGCTCGCTTAAAAATCGAAGCAGTTCCGGATTCCTAAGTTGCTTGAGGGTCTGAATATTCAGATTGACGATTTCGCGATTAGAGCCAAGAGGCGCAATCGACGGCTCCGACGCGAACTCCGCGATGCGGCCGAGCGTTGCACTATTCTTGGGTCCGGTAAGTTGCAGCCATAGCGCGTCGCACTTTTTGGTTTGAATACTGGCCCAAGGTTCTCGCTGTTCGGGAGCCGACAAATGCGCGACTTGTTTATTGCCCCACAGCCAAGTCCCCTTGGGAACCAGTTTGCCCAAGACGCCGATTAATTCTTCCAGTAGCTTGACATCCCACAAGATTTCTTGGCCCGCCGGAAAGCCTTTGCGCAGGTAGTGCCATTTTTCGCCGAGCTTGGTCCACGGCATGTGCTCTTCCAAGTTCGAATCGACGCGATCGAGCCG
>JANMEB010000713.1:0-16537 GCA_031376585.1 Planctomycetota bacterium
TCAATACGCTGGGAAAATGGTCCCTCGACCGCGTTATGCGTCAGACATCGGCCAATCGACACGTCTCTGGCCACGACATGAGACCGGAGGACGCGCCTAACGCTGTTACGCACGCTGCGCCAGTTGCGGCTCCGATGCGGCCAGCTTCGGTGTGACTTTTTCCGCGAACTAATCCGGCGATCAGGCCCGCGTAGAATGCGTCGCCGGCTCCGGTCGTGTCGATCACCGGTCGGGGCGGGCGGATCGCTTGAATTTCCATAAATTCATTTGGTGCGGGGCTGAGCAGCGCGCCTTGGGCTCCAAGTTTCAGACCGACGATATGGCTTGCGCCCCAATCGCGGAACTGCTGCAAGATTTTTCGCGGGTCGGTCAAGCCTGTTTGGAAAACCGCTTCGTCGTAGCTAGGAACGTACAAATCCAGATGCGGGAGGATCGGTTGCAAAGCGACGGCGGTACCACCCGTCCCTGCGCAATCCAACGCGGTCTTGCAGCCTGACGCTCGAACTTTTCGCAAAATTCCCGAAAGCTGCCGATCGAATTCGGGAAACAAAGAAAAATAACCGAGCAACATCCATTTCGCCCCACGAATAAGTCCTTGTTGCTGAAGCACGTGGTCGGTCGACAATCGGGGCGCGGCGCCGCTACAAAACAAGAAACTTCTCTGGCCGCTTTGGTCGACGAGCACGACGGTGGCGCTCGTCGGATCTGTCGCGTTCGTCATGAAAGCCTGCGTTTCGATTCCTTCTGCCTGAAATCTTTGCCGAATCAAATCGGCCCAGGCGTCGCTCCCTACACAAGCAATTGCGGCCGTGCGAATTCCCAAACGGCTCAAGGCAATTCCGGAATTCGAGACGATTCCGCCGGTGGTTGCTTCGATTCGATCCATCGGTACCAAACGGCCTGATCCCACGGCTTGGTCGAGCGAAACCGGGCGAGTTACAATGTCGACGGTCGCTAACCCGCACACGACGACTTCAATAGGTTCCTTAGGTTCCACCATATTGTGACTATCACACCGCTTAAAAAATCGCTTGACGTTAAAATTGCTCGGATCCGCGCCGATAGTTCGTGTCGCGATTTCATTCTAGCCGACGCGAAAGATGCCGACATGGGACTCGGCATCGCTGCGCCAGGACCAAGCCAACGTGGCTCGGCTTGGCCGTTTCGCTCGCTCGACGAGTACCGCGAATTGATGCGGGAAATTGTCCGCCAAGGCTTAGTCGATATTATGTTGATGAGCCCGAGCAGTAGCGAGCAAATGGCAATTAACGAAGGACTTTTCGAACAAAGCAGCGTGACACCCGCCGCGCGCGCCAATGATGCGACCGATATTTGGCTTGGGCAAAGCGGCGTTTACACAAGTCAGCCGTCGCGAAGTTTTCACACGGCATCGATTCCGCAAATTCAGTTTGGGTCTGACACTTCAACCGACGGAATCTCGCGAGTCGATTTAGGACTCTATTCAGTCACGCTCAACAACGATACGGTTTTGGATCGAGAGGCATTGGAGTGTTTTCGTGAATTTCGCAGTCGTTCGGTTGCGGTGGGCTTTCGGTATTTTCTCGAAGTCTTCGCGCCCAACGCGCCGACAAATCGAATTGCGGATGTTCCTCGATTCGTCAATGATTCGATCGCGCGCATTTTGGCTGGAGTCGTTCAGGCATCGCGTCCCTTGTTCTTGAAAATGCCATATTTCGGCCCGGCGGCGCTTGAAGCCTTATGCCATTATGATTCGAGTCTAGTCGTCGGCGTCTTAGGTGGTTCTGCGGGAACGACGCACGATGCATTTCGCTTGGTTGAACAAGCCAAAAAATACGGTGCGCGCGCGGCGCTTTTCGGGCGCAAGATCAACCAAGCCGAGGACCAAATTTCCATGATTCGATTGTTGCGCGGTGTCGCAGATGATGAGATCAGTCCCGACGAAGCCGTCCGCGCGTACCACGCCGAACTTAAGCGGCTTGGCCGACATCCCAATCGTTCGCTGAGCGACGATTTAATCTTGACGGATCCCGCGCTTAGTTAGCTGGGGACGACTCGCGCGGATTAGGAAGGCAACTGAACTCGCGCGGTGCAGTTCGTATTGGCCACGATTTCTTCTCCCAAGAAAACGGCGGACGGGACTTTCGGTATGACGGTCACGCGGATTCTCGGGGTTCTGTGACAGTAGTGCGAAACGGTTTCTTGCCAATAAGCCCCAACCACAAATCTACGCTCATAATTGACGTAGAGTTGCCAAGTGGCTGTAATTTCAGAACAGGCGCATAAGTCGCGAGTTTTCTCATTTTCTAACTTATGCCGCATCCCGATCGCAAACGATCTTAGAGTGCATACAGTGACAAGCGTAGTCAGCGCTAATCGATTTCGGCTTCGACGACGCGGAGTTTCTGCGGTCGAGTTCGCTATGATTGCGCCGGTCTTGTTCATGTTTATTTTTGGGTTATTCGAACTCGCACGTGTGACTATGGTGCAACAAGCGATTACCAACGCCGCCCGCGAAGGTTGTCGCGTTGCGACGTTGGCAACTACCAATAGCACGGGATTGGCGGCCGCTCGAATCCGCGATCGGCTTGATGGAGTTATCCCACATCATACGGATCCAAAAATAGTCAAAGTGCAATTTAGCCCGGCGACCTTGGCGTTGATCGCGTCCAAAACTCCGATCACGACCACGGTCGACGTCAATTACGGCGATATCTCACTTCTGCCGGGGTGGATACTAGGGAATTCACGACTCCGTGTGTCCGTGTCGATGAAACGAGAGTAGCAATCCAAAGCTCATCAACCAAAACATGGATCACTTCAGAGCTAAACTTAGCCGGCACTTGAAAGGAAAAACATTAGGTGCCGAGCGGCGCGGAACGGCCGTAATGGAATGCGCGCTGACAGCGCCACTGTTGCTATTGGTCGTTTTTGGCTCCATCGACGTGGGGCAGTTTATCAATGTCGCCCAAGCGGTGAGCAATGCCTCGCGAGTGGGTGCTCGGGTCGCTTCGCGGAACGACACCGTTTCTGTGGAAAATATCAACAACGAAGTCAAAGATTACTTGTTGGCCAGCGGTATTCCCAAGAACAGCGTCACGGTAACCGTACGCAATAGTTCGGGAAGGGAACTTTCGGGAAAAGCATTATCGGCCATTCCTTCCGGAAGCGCTGTTTCAGTCAAAGTAAACGTCCATTTCTCGGGCATTCGCCGCGCTAGTTTCTTAATGATTCTAAACGACGCAGAGAATTCATCTAAAAGTACAATGCGTCGGGAATAACAATCAGGATTTTTATTTTCGCGGGGTAGATCAATGCAACGTCAATTAAATCAACCGCGCCGAGGCGTGGTAGCCGCCAAGGTGGCCCTGTTGCTCATTCCAATCATGGGTTTTTTGGCCTTGGCCGTGGATTATGGATATTTGCTCAAAGTGCGAACCGACTTACAAACGGCAGCGGATGCGGCGGCGCTGGCTGCAGTTCGCGAACTGATTCCGGCGAACCATGGTGCCCAAAATGTTGCCCAAGCCCGATCGATGGCCCGGTCGTTCGTCGAAGCAAATATGGGCGGCAGTTTTCAAGTTCGCGATTCAGATATTCAGATTGGTCGCTACGATCCCACAACCATTTATTCGAATGTCCAACTGCTGAACAATGGCACGCTGGATACCGTGCGAATCACGATTCGACGCGATCAGAATTCAAACTCACCGGTTGGATTGTTCTTTGCCCGCGCCATTGGGATTCCCAATTGCAACGTAGCCGCTACGGCAACAGCAGTGTTGCAACGGTCAAGTAGTCTCAAGGTAGGTGGCCGAGCATTAGCCTTCGCCGTGTCCAAAAGCGTTTGGGATGCGCATCGCGTTGGAGATCAATTCCAGACGTACAACGGTCGAGTCGTCGACTCAAGCGGCCAGTCGATTTCAGGTAATTGGGGGACCGTAAACCTGGGCGCCCAAAATAATTCGACTTCGGACCTTTCCGCACAAATTCAAAATGGATTGCGGCAGAAAGACCTGAATGCTCTGAAAGCGAATGGCCGAATTGGCGACAGCACGCAGATCGACACAACTCAGCCGATGTCCGTCCAAGGCGACCCTGGATTGTCGTCCGGGATGAAATCCGCCGTTGCCGCGATTCATGGCCAGACAAGGTACATTCCGATCTTCGACACGGTGAGTGGTTCGGGAAATAATACGAACTACCGAATTATTGGGTGGGGCGCCGTGCGCGTTATTAATTCCAACTTCCAAGGCAGCAATAACACGTATATCACGTTTGAGCGAGCCATTACGTACGACGCCAAGCTGACCCCCAGTAATAACCTCAGCGATGTCACCAATACGATCGACGGTGCATATGCCGTTGCAGCACTCGTCGAATAAGAAAACCAAAACATTGGTCGGGCGATGAATTTCCCGCGATGCGTACGGTATAGCATTTGCCAACAAGTTGTACCAATCGGCCTATAGCTTCCATGGTTCGCGGAACTGCGGCTGGAGAAGTTTCGTTGCTTCCGGGTCGTTGAAAATTTGTTCCTTGGCCGGATCCCATTGAATTTTTCGGCCAAGCAACATGGCGATATTATTCAAGTGACAAATGGTCGCGGTTCGGCAACCGATTCCGGCATGTGCAATCGGCTGTTGTCGGCTCTTGAAGCACTCGATGAAGTTCTGGTGATGGCCGGGGCTGCGACCGAGCGAAGTCTTAAACGAATCCGTCTTCTCCGCTAATAGTTTAGGATCGCTGGCTTCTAATTCCGCGCCGTGGACGTGAATGAAAATCCAACCATCGGAGCCGATCAGTTTTAGTCCGCGTGGGCTCAGGTTCTTACCAATCATCTTGACGCCGTTGGAAAAGACATTTTCGAACTGGTAGTCCATGAAGGCATCGTACAAGCTCCCCTCGTTTCGTTTGCCAGTCGCTGTGATTTCTGTCGGGCCGCTGTCGTCGGAATTGTTTGCCAATTGGGCCAAGTCAATGATGTGTGCGCCGCGATCGGTCATTTCGCCTCCGCCATGCGCCAAGATAAATCGCCACCAGAAATGCGCACGCTTTTCGTGATACGGAACGGGAGGCGTGTGACCCAGCCAAAAATCCCAATCGAGTTGTGGTGGGACGGGCTGCGCTTCGGGGATGCCTTTCCAAGCAATGACTTGCTTGTGGTGGTCTTCGTCGACGCACGGCATGTTGATTTCAATCGTTTGCAGTTTGCCAATTCGTCCGTTGCGTACCAGCTCGCAAGCGAAACGGGCTTTTTCGTTGGAGCGTTCGTGGCTACCGGTTTGTACGACTCGCTGCTTGCGCTGCGCTGCATCGCGAATCGCGATCGCTTCGGCGACTGAATTCGCCAGTGGTTTTTCACAGTAAACGTCTTTACCGGAATTGATCGCCGCGATGGATGCAAGCGCGTGCCAATGATCGGGTGTAGAAACGTGAACCGCGTCGATATCGTCGCGCGCGACGACTTCGCGAAAGTCCTTGTAGAGTTTGCAATCGGAGTTTTTGTAAAACGCGTCGACTTGGCGTTTGTCCTCGTCGGCGTGCCGGGAATCGACATCGCAGACGGCGACGAATTGCACGTCTGGAAATTTGAGGAACTCGCCCGTGTTGTGACGACCTTTGCCCCCGGAGCCGATGGCCGCAACGACAATTCGATCACTGGCCGGAGGGCGACCATCCAAGCCCAACGCAGCCGGTGAAACAAAATATGGGGCGACCATTGCCACCGCGCCAGTCCGAGCTGCCGAAGAAAGAAACTCGCGCCGATTCGAAGCCGATTTGGGCATAGGTCACCTTACAAAATAATTGGCGTGCGGAAGCAATCTGATTATGATGGCCGTCCGTTTTGCAAAATGCAACCTAGGTAATCAACTTGAGGCAATCGGCGTGAGGACGCGAACCGAGTAAAGCCTACTTGTCGCTGCGAAACAAGGGGAAGGACAATGGATCGTGTTCGGGAGCCTCCACGAATAATGATAAAACCATGACCCATCGCATTGTGCAATTCCTTGCTTTGATATCGGCGGTCGCAGCAGCGTACGTCGTTTTTGCGACTCGCATGGCAACTGAGCCGGCCGAGCAGACTTTCCAAGCCCAAGAAACTGACGACTTGAAGTGGTTGGGAACAGTCCGATCGGCAGAATTGAATGAGATCAGCGGGGTCGCGATCTCACATCACTATTCGGAAGCGGCTTGGGTTCACAATGATTCTGGGGGCGAGCCGATCGTGTACCTCATCTCATTGCAGGGACAGTTGTTGGCACGCTGCAAGTTATTGAAAGCCGACAATCGCGATTGGGAAGACGTTTGCTGCTTCCACTATGGCGAGAAAAATTATTTACTCGTTGGCGACGTTGGCGACAATGGCTCAAAAAATAAGGAATGCAATCTTTATTTATTTGATGAACCAATCGGCGAGTTGGCTCCGAAAGGCGTTTCCGAACTCCCAATTCAAGCTTGGCGTGCAATCCGGTTTTCCTATGAAGATGGTCCACGTAATTGCGAGGCCGTTGGGTTCGATGAATCCAGCGCGTCGGTTATAGCTATAGAGAAAAAGCCTTGGTCGAGCACGGATGCGAAATCACCCGGTGTTTACGTAATCGATATTCGCTCCTGGCTGGGAGACGGCGATCGGACCGAACAACCTGCCGCGAAAGCACAGCGGGTCGCTGAGCTTGCGATCCCCAACGTGACCGGTTTGGCGTTTTCCTCGACAGGCAAAGAGCTAGTCGTGCGAGATTATCTCAGCGGCTACTTATTTGAGCGTGAAGCGGACCAATCGTGGATCGAATGTATTGGGCGGACGCGTCCAACTACTTTTGCGCTGCCGATTCAAAAGCAAGGCGAAGCCATTTGCTTTGCGGCTGACGGAAAACACGTCATCGTCGTTAGCGAATTCGCAAAATCGCCGATCTGGTCGGTGCGATTGCCTGTTGCGAATGATCTTCGTGAAGCCGGTTCGCGTCGCGAATAGCTGCAACTCGCGCAATTTTATGCCGCTTTGGCGATCGACATCGTGAGTGGCTTGAGGCACTCGACAAACAGCGAGTCGGGCTTGCGAACGATGCCGTCGACCGTGTCGAGCTGATAGGTTGCGAAACTGGGAATGGCGCTGGATTGCGGTCCGCAAATTCGAAACTGGGTGAAGCCAAGTTTGCTGCAAAGCTGATTCATCGAAAATCGATCGTACATCCAGCGATGAATTTCGCCTTGCTCGCGAAACAATCCCGAAGCCAGCGCGGATTCTCCCGACCGGCCAAGCAATATTCGTGCCGCCTTGCGCGCGACTGTTTCGCGGATACTTTGCCAAGACGCGCGAATGCGTTCCCCAATGCGTCGCCGTTGTTTGTCTCGTATGGGATGAGGGCATTCATGGAGCGGGCGACAACGCCAGAATTCATTTCCGATACGCGATGTAACGAATTCCGAATTGACGATATTGGGGTTGGCCATGTATTGACCCATCGATCCACCCGAATCGTCGCGAACCATTTGGTCTAGCAACTCAAGCTTCATCCACTGGTAGTCCGCCACGGATTCTTCTTTCTGCAAGTCGGCCCGGCGAAGCTTCTCAAGATAAAGCGCAGCAATCGTCTCTAAATCCGGAACTACCACACGCAGGACGCCACCGGGCCGCAAGACGCGTCGACATTCGCTCATCAATCGCTCGCCGTCGACGTTGGTCAGATGTTCCAGCACATGCGAATGATAGATGACGTCAAACGAGTCGTCAGCAAACGGAAGTCCTTGGCGAACGTCGAATTCGAAAACGGATGGTTCGGTTGAGCGCACGTCGATATTGCACCAGTCGGCGTGGAAATGATCACCGCAGCCGATATTGAGCTTGTTGGAATTCGGTCGCATTCGATAACCGCTCATCAGCGAACTTCCTCAGGCGGACTTCAAACTGTTTTATTGGGTCAATGGATGCACTAAATCGTTACGAACTTTCGACGGGTTCACGCAGCGTGCCGGATTCCGATCCGGCCGGTGTAATCAATTCGGTTCAACATCATGCGGACGGAATGCTGTTCAAAATATTCGTCGACTGCGCGACGGCAACCTTGCCAATGACCGTAGTCATCGATCACCAAAGCGCCCGCCGGTACCAAACGCGGGTAAAGCTGCTCTAACTCAACGCGAGTCGATTCGTACCAATCGGTATCCAATCGAAGCAGCGCGATCGATTCGGGAAGTTCTGATTGCAGTGTTGTTTCGACGGGTCCAACGACAAAGCGGACTTTTCCGACTGGGTAGCTACAACTTGCCACATTCGCACGGACGTCGTTCAGCGATGAGCAGCACCAAACCGATTCTGAATCGTCGATGTTACTGGCGCGCAAGAGTTCGTGCGCCGTGTGGCCCGTAAAGTCCACATCGCGAGCGCTTGGCGGGGGCATGCCGCTAAACGTGTCGAACAACCAAACTTGTCGTTCGCAATCGTTGAGAAGTTTCAGCGTACGCAGCACCGCCATGATGCTGCCGCCGCGCCAGACTCCGCACTCAACGATGTCGCCCGCGATTTGATTTTGGACCAGATAGCGGACGGCTTGGCACAAAGCCAGGATTCGCTCGGACGAGGTCATGGTAAACGGCCGAACCGCTTGGATCGTTTCCAAGTCCTCAACATGTGCGTCCGGGAACTTTTGGCGCAATGATGGTCCTGGTTCGGATTTCGGTTTGCGTTTTCGTCGAAAAATCCTGAGCATCGATTGATCCTGTGCAATACGCTCGCATCGTTTTGAATTCCGGCAAGGATGTACCAAATTCACCTAGGTCGGTAAAGGTCGCGAAATTCGTCTTGTCGGTTTGACTCGATGTGAACTACGTTGTGCGCTGTTCGCATCCATTTCGCTGCTAGCACGGTTGGGCTCCAAACGGTTCATTTTTCATGGCATTGCAAACTCCCGTATTGTTTTGCATCTTCAATCGCCCAGAGTTGACGCGGCAGGTCTTCGCGGCGATTCGACGGCAACGTCCCAAGGCCCTGCTTGTCGTGCAGGATGGTCCGCGGCCAGATCGTGAAGGCGAAGCTGAACTTGTCGCCAAGGCGCGTCGCGTAGTCGAAGAAGTCGATTGGGACTGCGAGGTTCGTACTCATTTCGCCGACGAGAATTTGGGGTGCAAGCGACGGATGGCAACCGGAATCAGTTGGGGATTCGAACTATTCGAGCGGTTGATCATTCTCGAAGACGATTGCTTACCGAGCGATAGTTTTTTTGGCTATTGCGATTCGCTGCTGAACCGGTTCGACGAAAACGAAAACGTCATGATGATCAGCGGCAATAATTTTTTGCCAAAGTCTCATTCGCCACATTCTTATTATTTTTCGAAATGGACCCACATCTGGGGATGGGCGTCGTGGCGCAGAGCTTGGCGGAAATTCGACGTCGAAATGTCCGATTGGGCGACCGTCAGAGAATTGAATTGGCTCGACTCGTTTTGCTGCGACGAAGCCGAACTGGAACATTGGAATTCGATTTTCGATCGACAACATGCGGGCCTGATCGACACCTGGGACTTTTCTTGGATGTACAACTGTTGGCGTCAACATGGATTGACGGTGTTGCCGCACCGTAACTTGGTAACGAATATTGGGTTTGGCGACTCGGCGACCCATACCATCGACGCATCTAGTCCGTTGGCGAATATGCCGCGTTTCGAATTGGGTCCGCTACTTCATCCGGCTCAAGTGACTCGCAATGTTATTGCCGATGCGATTTCGTGGAATCAAATTTTCAAACCAAAACCCAATTTGGAATCGAACGCTCGATCCAAGGACGCGCATCGATGGAATTGGTGGCCGCGCACCAGACGCGCGGCGTCGTAGAGTAGCTTTAGAAAGATCGGTCCGACGATGAAAATCGCCATTGTAGCGCCGCTGGCAACGGTAGCTCCGCACTTCGAGACGGAACTGGAGCTTGCTCAGCGGCACCTGGATGCTGGAGATCGAGTTGAGATGTTGGCATGCACCGGCGCGCTCCCTTGCTGCGATTTCAACGTGAACCGCGCACCCTTGCAATGCGGCTCCTGTGTGGGACGTCGGAAAGCAGGACTTCAATTGCTGGATCGGCGAATCGCGATGATTCCGCTGGCGTCGACGGCCGCGAGTGAAGCGATACCGCCGGAAGTGTTTGCCTCAATTGACGCATTGAAGGAATTTCGATACGAGCAATTCGATTTAGGGTATGCAGCCTTGTCGTCGCTCGTTTCGATCTGTCGTGATCCTCAGCCGGATTTGCAAGTGCATCGTGCATTGTTGGAACGGTTGCTTCGCGCTGCCTTGGCTACTTATCGACAAACTCAAAGTTATTGTCGAACGCGGCGTCCCGACCGGGTTTACGTCTTTAACGGCCGCTTCGCCGGGACTCGCGCGGTGCTGCGTGCTTGTCAATCGCTGGGAATCAATTGTTGGATACACGAGCGCGGCTGCGACTTGAATCATTTTCAAGTATTCGAAAATCGCTTGCCGCACGACATTGAGTACATGCAGCAACGAATGCGAGCGGCGTGGCAAGCGGCCGAGGCGAACCCGAATCGCGAAGCCATCGCGTCATCGTGGTTTACGGATCGAGAGCAACGAATCGAACGCAACTGGCATTCATTTGTCAAGGATCAAACCCATGGTCGACTGCCCAACGGCTGGAATCCGGCGAACCGCAACATCACCGTGTTTACTTCGTCCGAGGACGAGTTCGTTTCGATCGGCGACAGTTGGCGGAATTTGCTTTATGCCGATCAGGCTTCAGCGTTGCGGCGCATCATCGCGGACTTGCCGAAACTCGACGATCGAGTTCGCCTGTTTGTGCGAGTCCATCCAAACTTGAAGGACGTGACCAACGACAATGTCCGTGCGTTGCAACAGTTGTCTGGTCCGCGCGTCACCGTTATTTCACCCCACGACACGATCGACAGCTATGAACTATTGCGGCGCAGCGATACCGTCGTGACGTTTGGTTCAAGCACTGGAATCGAAGCTGTCTATTGGGGGCGTCCATCCGTTTTGCTGGGAGCCTGTTTTTATCGCGGGTTGAAAGGCGTATTTCAGCCTGGCTCGCATGAACAAGCGATCACGATGTTAAACACCGCCTTGGAGCCAGCGTCCGACAAGTCGGGTGCCCTTATGTACGGCTATTGGTTTCAGACGCATGGGGAGCAATTCAAGTACTTTGAGGCAACCGGTTTATTTGAAGGTCGGTTTCGTGGAAAAATCGTCTTTGATCAAACGCGCAAACCGCCGCTCATTCGTATCGCCGAAAAAATAAAACGCTGGGTCCGCAAACGTGTTGCGTAGTCGCGACTGGTCAAGTCATTGAAAGCAAATCGTCGGTTGATCGAATCAAATAAGTTGAGCCGTCGGGAGCCTTTAAAGGATCATCATGTCAAAGCGATCAGCGTACTTGCGGACAGCTCTTTTGGGAGTCGTTGTCGCATTGGTCATTGGTTTGGGGGCAAGCAAATTTCGAAGTTCTGCGATCGAGGGCCCAAGGAATCATGTTTCCAAGCCGAACTTCATTGTGATTGTGCTTGATGACGCGGACAGCGGAATGTTCACCGAAGAATCGTTGCGAGACCTGTTTCCCAATATCGGTCGCATCGCGAAGGAAGGAATTCGGTTTACGAATTGCCACGCTTCGACTCCCCTGTGTGCACCTTCGCGGGCAAGCTTCTTGCGCGGACAATATGCTCATCGCACGGGAGTTCGTGTCAACGACCCAGTCACACTTTTCGCCAATGGTTTTTCCGGTAGTTATTCGGAATACAAGCGGCTTGGGTTTGACAAAGACGATTTGAGTGTATGGCTCAAGGACTTGGGTTATCGCACGATGCTGGTGGGGAAATATCTGCACAACAACTATGATTTCAAAGTTCCCGTCGGCTGGGACGATTTTTATTATTCCTTGGGCAATAAGTACTTTGATACAAAGCGATTTACAACGGCAACGGTCCCCGCAGGAAGTTCGTCGCACTTGATGCCTGAGCAATATCGAAATACGGTGGAAGCCGATGACGCGGTGCGGCTCATCGAAAGCTGTAACGCCGACGGAAAACAACCGTTCTTTCTCTATCTAACGCCGTTGGCTCCGCACGATCCAGAGAATAAGGACAAATGGATCGACCAAAATTACCACGACGTTTGGTCAGAATTGCGATTGCCCGCGACGCCGGATTTGAATGAAGCCGATGTCAGCGACAAGTCTCGGAATATTGCCCAAATGTTACGAATGAATTCGCAAGAAGTGCTCGAAACACAACATTTTTATCAGCAGCGGATGCGCTCAGTTAAATCGGTCGATGACATGGTCGGTCGAATTTACTCCACGTTGGAGGAAGCCGATCAGTTAGAAAATACGTACATCTTTTTCACATCCGATCATGGCTTCTTGATCGGACAGCATCGATTGATTGGGAAGTGCATGCCGTACACGGCTTCAACCAGTGTTCCATTATTCGTCCGAGGCCCGGGAGTGGCCCAAGGAGCATCGGCCAACCACCTGATCGCTCACTTCGATGTCGGACCAACGCTTGTCGAGCTGGCCGGTGGCAAATCACCTTCGTTTGTCGATGGCAAATCGTTTGCCCAACTGCTCGCCGCCCCTGAGGACCATGCGGAGGTTAATTGGCGCGAACCGATTCTGATTGAACATTGGGAATCTATGAAATCGCGACGAAATCCTCTCGTGCCAGTATTTTCTGCGTTGCGGATGCACGACAAGCTTTTTGTCGAATGGGCCGATGGAGACTCCGAGTATTACGACCTGATTGCGGACCCGCTCGAGCTTGAAAATCGATTTGAGTCACTCGATCCGCGTCAAAAAGTCGTTTTTCAGTCGAAGATGAAGAAAATAAAGAACCATCATTGCGATCCGATTGCTACCGTGGTGTCACCGAATTATACGACTCCACCACAAATCGGCGGTGAAGGCGAGATCACTGGAATGGCCGAAGATGATGGCGGTGTTGCCCAAGTAAACATCGTTATCCGCGATCCAAAGACATCGCTTTTTTGGAACGGGGAAAGCTGGCAAACGGAATCGAATCGAGTTTCCGCGCAATTGGACCGTCCGCAAGGGTTGCTAACATCGTGGCGCTATCATCCAAAAATGAACCACAGTCGTGTCGACGTTAGATCCTTCGAAGTATCCGCGATCGCAGTAGACATCGAAGGTAATGAATCGGCGTACAGTGCCGCAATGGAAGTTCAAGTCGATGCAATGAGGCCCGCAACCAAATTGATTCGACCGGCAAACAATTTTGATTTTGTAGGTCAGGTCAGAATCGTCGGAACGACGAACGATAATTGCGGCGTTGCTCAAGTCCAATTGACTCTGCGCGACATGACGAGTCGCCTTTATTGGAATGGAACCAACTGGAGTGCTTCGCAATGCATGATTTCACTCACGCTGGCACCCAAAACCAGTCGTTGGCATTATTTTCCACCGCTGTCCAAAGGTCGCTATTGCGTTTGGGCTCGCGCAGTGGATCAAGTTGGCAACGTCGAATCATCTCCGGCATCGGCGGTCTTTACCCTCCGTTAGTGCCTCGAATCGCGCCGATACATCGTCATGTGCGACTGCCGTGTTGACTCCACCGAAGCCGATTATTTCCCGCGGTTGAACGACTCGAATTTAGGCGTTCCACCCGCGCCTTCGTAGAAAACCGAGACAGTAGTTTGGTTATCGGATTCGAGTTTTACCTGCATTCGAAGCACTACGAGGCCATCGGCCTCCAATCCGAAAGTAACGATCCCCTGTTCATCGGCGTTTTCCGGAACCCATTTGCAATTCTTGACCCCGTTTAAGAACGGGTTTTGTCCAGCAAGTTTAAGCCTAAATTTGCCGTTTTCCAGAATCTCGAATTCATCAATCTGAGAAGCCAAAGTCTCAAAATCAATTTGGAATGAAGTGTCTGAATCAGCGATTTCCTCTTTGGGTTTGTCGCCGTCAGGTGAAGCTGCCTGACTTTCCCGAATCCATCTGCCGAAGAACGGCTTGGTTGCCTTGAGAAGTATTTCTTCCAATGCCCGTTTTTCGGCAATCACATCAGCGGCCTCCGAATTCGGAATCAAAATGCAGATTTGATTTTTGTCTTGATACTGAATGTAATATCGGTCGCGGGATTCGTCGTAGGCGACCGCGACGTGTTTGCAGCCGGCTCCAATCCGAGCTTGGCCGACATACCCAATCATTTTGCCGGTTGGATCAAACCGTTTGATTTTGCCGATGCTGGACTCGGCGGCGAGAATGTCGCCATTTTTGGCGCAACAAACATTCATCGGATTGCAACAACTTCCAAAGCCGTTGTCGTCCTTTCCCACTCGCTTGCCAAACGAATCAAGCTTTTTGCCATCGTGGTCGTAAACGGAGACGGCAAATTTTGTATTGTCGGCAACGTAGAAACGGTCGGCATCGGCTTCAACATCCATTTGGCCGCAGCAACCGCTGACTTGATCAATAACTTCTTTGGGGTTCTCGAAATTGACGTCCGTTCGCCAGATGGAATATCCGAATCCTTCGGTCGCGGACGTCGTCACGAAAACATGATTCGCCGTCGAACACAGCGACGGCACGCCAAATTTACTCTCGACAAGTTGATCCACGAGATCGTCAGGCATTTTGTCTGGTGGTGAAAACTGATCGAGCTGGCTTTGCTGTTGGCGATACGATTTCAATTGAGCGGTTTGTCGCTTCGATCGTTCTGCTTCATCGATTTCCTCGACCTCGGCGATCTTTTCGTCCAATTGCTCTTTTTGCTTGGCAATGCGCTCTGCGGTTTGTTCCATTTGTTTTTGATACGCGGCCATTGCATCGCTTCGTAGATCTTCGATATCTTTGCCCGCCATATTGGGTGTTGTAGCCGCAAGCAGAATTTTGCCTTCGGCGGTCATCTTGCAAATTTTACCTTCACCAGCAGCGTAAACGGTGCCGGACGGATCAAGGTCGATCGCGGTCGGCGAAAACGGAATCGGGATTTGTCGAACGAGTAATTTCTCTGGGCTATAAACCAAGATGTACCCTTGGGCCTTCACACTTGCCTCGTTTCCATCGTTGACGTCGCTGGCGCCTTCGCGCTTTGTCTTCGGCTTGTTCACCAAACTAACGCAAGCCCAAACATTGCCTTGATCGTCAAGCTCAAACGTGTTTAGCGTGACCGGCTCACCATCGAGTGTTGGTTTCAGGAAGTCAGTTTCTTGATGCGTCGCTTCGAACGATGTCTTCATGCCGTCATCATCATCTTCGTCCGCTTTAGACTCAGTTTCATCTGTCGACAATTCCTCGTTAGTTGAATCGTCTTCAGAATCAACTGGTAATTTCAACAGAACTTTGTATTCGGAATCTTGGAGTCCGATGAAAGCGTTCGCTGGGGAAATCGATAGGACGCAAATTAGCGCAACGGCAATCAAGCCAATGACAAGTCGGCAGTGCATAAAATTACTCCTCTAAACTTGGCAAGTACGAATGGCGGACATTTTTGTTGGCCAAAACAAAGACTTCACCAACATTTTGTTCGCTTCCGCATCTCAAGTCAACGACAGATCGTTGCCTACACCCAGGAGCGACCATCAATGTCGTTGGAACGCCGCGAACCACGCGATTGGATCGACGCGGTAGAATTCGGATAGCAAGCGGAATACCGCCGGATGATGCTGCCGCAAAGATTCGGGTTGGGTAAAGAATCTTTCGGAAGCGACGGAAAAGAACTCCGCGTCATCCGTCGCGGCGTAGTCTCCCAAAAACGTTTCTTGTCCAGCGGCAAGGGCACGCTCAAGCCGCGAAAACTCTTTCGTCATCATTTCGTGCCAACGATCCGCCGTCGCGCGATTCGCCAGATAAGGTGTGCCGTTGACGAAGCCGTCCATTTCATCCAGTTGATGGGCAAACTCGTGAATCACCAAATTGTTGCCGGACGACGGGTCGCGGCCTTCGGCGAGGACTCGATCCCACGACAAAATCACAGGTCCGCCATGATGAGATTGCCCTTCGTAGGTGCCACGCTCCCCGGAAATTCGAAAACTGGTTGGGTAGAGCAAAATTGTTTTAACGGCAGCAAAATAATCGTGTTCGATTCCAAGGAGCATGAGGCTGGCTTGTCCGGCAACTGACACTTTCATTTCGTCCGTGACAACCAGCCCACGACATCCTTCCCAGAACTTTTCGGCGACGATGACTTGAATTCCGTTTTGCAGCCCACGCTGCTCGGGCTCGCTCAAGAGTCGGTAGTGTGCAACATTTACTTTTAGCCACGTCTCCCACAAAGCCGGAAAGGGCATTGCCAAAATTCGCTTTTGCCGAGACGGCAATAACCAGTCAAACATGGAAGATGCTCACTTCAATTAGTTCTCGCGGGAATGATAGCATTCTAACGATGCTAGCCCGATTTTTTGTCGCTTGACGGCAACCAGGACTAAATCCATCGAAGTAGCAGGCACATTCCATGTGCCGTCCGCTTCTGGCCACATCCGCTTCTGGCCACGGCACATGGAATGTGTCTGCTACTTTCGTGTTGTCGATTCGAAGCGGATGGATTAGCTTGATTCGATCAAATCATTTGCCAC
>JANMEB010000723.1:0-1254 GCA_031376585.1 Planctomycetota bacterium
CCGGCGAGCGTTATCGACCAGAATCCTGCGCATTGATTCGGCCGCAGCGGCAAAAAAGTGGCGGCGATTTTCCCATTCCTGGGGCGTCTCGCTTTCCGCGAATTTCAGCCAGACTTCATGCACCAGCGCCGACGCCTGTAATGTCTGGCCGGGCTTTTCGCGAGCTAACTTGATCGCCGCAAGTTTCCGCAATTCATCATAGACCAGCGGCAGTAGTTCTTCCTTTGCCTGGCAATCACCGGCTTTGATGGATTCCAAGATTCGTGAGACGTCCGACACGGTTTACTTCACAACAAATTTCATGCGGTCTATTTTAGGCGGTGTCTCAAAACTGAACTTTCCATAAATTTGAATTTGGATCATCCTTCGTGAAAAGACCAAATCACGGAGGATTGAAACATGGCTCGACATCGCATTACGTTCATCGAAGCCAAAGCAAGACTAACAAACAATGACGACAGTCCTTGAACAGCGACGAGCCGATTTTGCGGCAAGTCGGCAGCGCGAACTGCTGTATTACCATCAAAATTAGCAATTCAGCAGTGGGCTTACTGACAACAGCATTTAGTCCACATTTCCCAAAAGATGGGGATGTGACCGACCGACTGTATTCATCGTAACCCGAAACAACCTGGGTCTTTGAGATGGAACCTCTAGCCGGTAAAGAACTCGCGACGTACTGAATCCGGAATTCAATAGGTTGCGAATTCTTCGCGCCATCTACTGGGCTTAATTGCGATTATTTCGACGGAATTGAGATGGAAGCTGGCTCGGGCAATGATTCGGCAGGTTGATTGCCGATCACGCTGCTCAGGAGACCGACCAATTCATTGTTGGCATCGGCCTTTCGCGCGGCTTCGAGGTGTCGCTGGGCGGCGTCGGCGTGCCCCAAGTAATTAAAGTGATACGCGGCCAGAGCGTTGCCAAACGTGGACTGCGGATTCTCGGCTACGAACTTCTCAAGCTGCTTCATGTGCGTTACGTAATCGTTCTTACGGTACAGGTTGCGAAAGTTTTTGACTTCGCGGCCCCAATCGCTTTTCTCGCTCAGTCCCAAGCCATCGGCCAGCGCCGTCGCGGCTGCTTCAAATTCACCGTTGGCGAACAAGCACTGAGCGGCGTGCAGCCGTAGGAATCCGCTGTTGGAATCTTCAATGATCGCGTGATCCGAGGCGCGCGTGGCAGCCTGGTAATCGCCGCTGCGAAACGCTTCGACCGACTGGCGATAAAACGTCTCGGCGGCCGCATTGGAAT
>JANMEB010000725.1:0-3641 GCA_031376585.1 Planctomycetota bacterium
GGAATCCGAAGGTGCACCCGTTGAGTTCAAAAATCTCCGCCTCCGCGTGCTGCCGTAAAACGATGATCGAGGCCACACTGTTTGACCACGGGAATCAAGATCGCGAGATGATCAGTCGTGTACTTTTCTCGCTGTCGAGCGGCGTTGTTTGGCACGGCTTACGCGTGGTATAATTCGAACATGACTTCCGAGCAGTTTCGATCGACGTTAAATTTTCAGCCTTTTCGACCGTTTACGATTCGAATGGCGGATGGGCGGACATTCGATATTCCGCATCCCGATTTTGTCGCACAGTCTCCTTCCGGCCGGACAGTGATTGTTTTTCAAGCGGACGAAAGTCATAGCCTTTTGGACTTGCTATTGATGACGGAACTTGAGGTCCACGGTCCCAATCAGCGCAGCGCCTAACCAATAAAGAATTGACTACACGAGTCTTCGAGATAGGTTTCTGCAAAGTTACATCAAGAAACAAAAGAACGACCACGGTTGTGCGCCGTGGTCGTTCAGCGAGCCAATCGCTCTCAAGACATGAATCGTTAGGGAATTATTAACGCAGCGGCGGCAGTTGCGACTACTTGGTGGCGAGCACCGCTAAGACTGATGGGAATTGGATCGCAAAGCCACGGGGCACAGTTGCCGGGGCGGTAGAATCCAAGGGCATATTGGCACTCGTTCGGCGGATGCATCCCCTTTTGATAAGGCAAGGTAACTAGCCGCACGAAAAAGTGCGCCGTCGATTTGAGGGGCTGCAACACGGGGCCGGCCGAATGCCCGTAACGTTCCAGTTGCTCATCTTCAAAATAAAGTGGCTTGTGACAGAGATTCGATGCTTTCCAAGTATATGTTTGATTCTCCCAGCAACGCTCGGTCGAACTCATGTCGCCCAAACTGCATTCGGTTGGAATGCGCCAAGCTTGCGAGATCGCAGCCAAATCGGCATCGCTTAAGCGAGCGACAGCAATATGCTGTTGGCCGTTACTTGTGTCGACGACTGCATAGCCATTTCGCAAATCGACTAGGAGTCCGGATGCCAAAATACTTCCATTTCGGTCCATCCAATCGCGCGGAATCATCGAATGATCGCGTTGTTTGTCAGTGGGACGCGGAGCACTGATGTTAATGTCGACTTGGGTAATCGGTTGATTGAGAAGGTCCGAGCGATATTGATCACACGTCTTTTCTATAGGCTCGTTGATTTTGGGATCTTGCTCAGAGGCAGAATCTTTTTTGCCTTGGTACGGATCTTGTAATTCTTGTTGGTCTTGGAATCCGGCGGCGAAAGCGCGACGCTTCCCGTTTGGCTGACGCCGTTCCTGAGTTGAACGAAGTGCGTTCCCATCATGCTCGGTGCGAAGATTGATTCTGCGATCATTTCGATCGTTTTGCTGGTCGTCGATTGGCGCGCTCAGTTCGAGGCCTTGTGACTCATCAGTAATCAGTTGCCCTTGGAGCGGGTCGTCGCGACCATCGGTTACTTGTTTGCGATAGACGGCGTTGTCGGTTTGAGCTGTCGTCGCACCTCGGCGCTGACTTTGATCTGCCGATTGCCAGCGCAATTCTTTACCTTCCTCTTCATCACCGTAGAAATTCTCGGTACCTGAAGTCCTCAAAACATTATGCGTTGCAGGCCGAATGTGAACAGGCGGGCTGAATCGTTGTGGCTCGCTGGATTGAGCGAAAGCAGTGGTAGCCATCATTCCAATTGCTCCGCTGGCCACGCAGCGAACAGCAGTCCGCAACCAACGATTGCCTTGACGCCATGTTGAGCCCAGCTCAATCGGAGCTTGCGGGTTCGGCGCTGTAGTTTGAGGATTCTTGCGTGATGGCGATGTCATGGGGGTGACTCTCTCTTACACTGGCCGCGGACACTTGGATAAACTGCGCCTCGGTCCGCAACTGTTCGATAGTTTGGGTACCGCAATAGCCCATACCGGCTCGCAAACCTCCGACCAGTTGGTAGGCAAAGTCACCGAGCGCTCCTTTAAACGGAACACGGCCTTCGACACCTTCGGGAACGAATTTTGCCAGTCCGTTATCGCGACTTTGGCGGTATCGCTCGCTGGAGCCTTTGTTCATCGCGCCCAGCGAACCCATCCCTCGATAAACTTTAAAGGTACGACCCTGATACAAAATCATTTCGCCGGGACTCTCCGCCAGACCGGCGAACAAGCCGCCGATCATGACGCTCGAGGCTCCCGCCGCGATCGCTTTGGTGATGTCTCCGCTGTAACGGATTCCGCCATCGGCAATCACGGGGATATTGTGAGCATCCGCAATTTCGGCAGCATCCATGATGGCCGTAATTTGTGGAACACCCACACCGCTGACCACTCGTGTCGTGCAAATCGAACCCGGACCGATACCGACTTTTACTGCGTCGGCACCAGCATCAATCAGCGCGCGACAGCCTTCGGCCGTTGCGACGTTGCCAGCGATCACATCAATATCCCACTGACGTTTGATCGCTTTGACGGTTTCGATCACATTTGACGAATGACCATGAGCACTATCGACGATCAAAACGTCGACATCGTTTTCGATGAGCCGCTCCGAACGCTCCAAGTCCTTGACACCGACTGCGGCGCCAACGCGCAAGCGACCTTGCGCATCTTTGCAAGCGTTTGGGAACCGCTTCATCATGTCAATGTCTTTGATCGTGATGAGTCCCAGTAGTTTGTAAGATTCGTCAACCAGCAAAAGTTTCTCCACTTTTTTATCCGTCAAAATTCGCTCAGCTTGCGCAAGCGATACGATCCCCGTGGCCGTTACCAACGATTCTTTCGTCATAACTTCCGAGATTTTCGTCTCGGCTGTTTCTAAAAATCGCAAGTCGCGCCGCGTGAGAATTCCTACTAGCTTGCGATTCGCTAGCACGATTGGCACGCCAGAGACATTGTGCTGGTCCATCATTTCACGTGCCATCGACACGGTAGCATCGGGGGGCAAAGTCACGGGGTCGTCGATCACGCCGTTGGCGCTGCGTTTGACTTTGTGGACCTCTTTGGTTTGCGCCTCGATCGACATGTTTTTGTGAATCACGCCCAGTCCGCCCACTTTGGCCAACGCGATCGCCATATCGCTTTCTGTGACCGTGTCCATCGGCGAACTTATGAGTGGACAATTCAAGCTAATCCGCCGAGTCAGCCGCGTGGCGACATTGACGTCGGCCGGGACGATGTTGCTCATCCGAGGGACCAACAATACATCATCAAAAGTAATTGCCAAAGCTCGAATCGTACGTTTCATGGCCAACCTCAAAGTTTCCGTGCTCGACCGATCAAGGTGACGATTCAAGCACTCTACTTGTAAACCCAATACCGTCCATTTTCCGATTAGCCGAAACGCACTAGCGTCGGTTTCCGGTGGGATAAACGTCCGGCGCACCGAAGAAACCGGGGGCTAGTGCCCAGCGGCTTATACATCAAAAAATGAATGCCGCATTATGGGGCCGAAGGCTTCGATTGACAACGACCATTTCAATTCAGACAAACTGTCCCCAGCGAGCGGGCCTCATCGGAACCAAAGATCGGTTTGCTAAATCCTTGCCTCGCGTACCGGTCCAAGCCCCCAACGAGCGGGCCTCGTTGGTGAATGAGACTTTCGGCTGCGAGATTATCGAACGCACTTAGCCCAGCTAATCT
>JANMEB010000056.1:0-1596 GCA_031376585.1 Planctomycetota bacterium
ACCGAGCGCGGCTGGGATGAACTGGATGTTGTCATCATCACGGGTGACGCTTACATCGACCACCCAAGCTTTGCGATGGCAATTCTCGGCCGCGTGTTAGAAGCGGCTGGATACCGCGTGGGCATTGTCTCACAACCGAATTGGCAAACCTGCGACGACTGGCGGCGGTTTGGCCGACCGCGACTGTTCTTCGGAATCAGCGCGGGCAATATGGATTCGATGATCAACCACTACACGGCGAATCGCAAAGTCCGCAACAGCGACGCTTATTCTCCGGGTGGCCGAATTGGCTTGCGGCCCGATCGAGCGACTTTGGTTTATTGCCAACGTGCACGCGAAGCGTTCAAAGGGGTCCCCGTGATCGCGGGCAGCGTCGAAGCTTCGTTGCGCCGGCTCGCCCATTACGATTACTGGAGCGACAAAGTCCGCCGCTCAATCTTGCTCGACAGCAAAGCGGACGTGGTCGTCTTTGGCATGGGCGAAAGCCCGATCGTGGAAATCGCCGATCGATTAGCCAAAGGCGAATCGGTCAAGGACTTGCGCGATATGCGCGGCGTGGCGTATGTGCTTGGGGCAAGCGAGCCGCGACCGACCGATGCGATCGAGTTGCCGACTTACGAACAAGTCGTCGCAGACAAGTTCGCGTTCAGCGAAGCGACCAAAATAATTCACAACGAAACCAATCCGTACAACGCCCGCCGCTTGATGCAAATTCACGATCGCCAAGCCGTCGTTGTAAATCCGCCGCAAATGCCGATCAGCGAGCAGGCGATGGATCGAATTTATGACTTGCCGTACACGCGGCAGGCACATCCCAGCTACAGCGAGCCAATCCCGGCAATGGCGATGATCAAGGATTCCGTGACGATCATGCGCGGATGCTTCGGCGGATGTACTTTCTGTTCGATCACCGCCCACCAAGGTCGCATCATCCAATCTCGCAGCCAAGAGTCGATCATTAACGAAGTCCGTTTGATGACCGAGAACCCAAAATTCAAAGGAATCATCAGCGACATTGGCGGCCCAACCGCCAACATGTATCAGATGCGATGTACGCGACCCGATGTCGAAGCCAAATGTCGCCGCCAGTCTTGCGTTCACCCAACGATTTGCAAATTGCTCGGAACCGATCACGGGCCGCTGATCCAATTGATGAAAGAGTCGCGCGAAATTCCGGGCATCCGCAAAGTCCTCGTCGCCAGCGGCATTCGCATGGACTTGGCTGCGCGATCTCCCGAATACATGCGCGAACTCACCGAGCATCATGTCGGAGGCTTGCTAAAAGTCGCACCCGAACACACCGATCCAGAAGTGCTCAATCGAATGCGCAAACCGGCCAACAATAATTTTTCGTCATTCGCCGAACAGTTCGAAGCCGAGTCGATTCGCGTTGGCAAAAAGCAACACTTGGTGCCTTACTTTATTGCAAGCCATCCCGGCAGCGATCTGAACGCGATGATCGACTTGGCGGTTTTCCTAAAACGTAGCGGCTATCGGCCGGACCAAGTCCAAGACTTTATTCCCGCGCCGCTGGATGTGGCGACCAGCATGTATTACACCGGGATGGACCCATTCACTAAAAAACCTGTGCACATC
>JANMEB010000097.1:0-4148 GCA_031376585.1 Planctomycetota bacterium
GGCCTTGCGGAACTTGGTTTGGCGGAAATTCAGGAGGGGCTCCAGGCGGGGCCGTTCAGCGGCGCGGACTTGGAACTCCTTAAACAAGTTTCACGGCTGACATTTTTCATGTCGGCGCCCGAATCCATGGAGGCAATTGCCGCGCCCCCGGCAAAAGGTGAGCCGATTCCGTTCGAGTTGTTTGTGCATGTCGACTTCAAGAACGGCGAAGCGCGACAAAAGTTAGTCGATACGATGAAAGAAGGAATCGAAGAAGTCACCGAAAATGGCAAGAAGGTTTTCAAGCCTACGGATAAAGGCCCTTCGAATTTGCGGATGACTTTTGTCGGCGACAAGTCGCTCGAGATGGGGACGGAGAACTTCATGGCATCCAAGGACAAAAAGTTTTTGTCAACGAACCTGGAGTCGATTTGGGGCACCGCGCCAAAGCACGCGTTTCGCGTTGCGGCGGACTTGGAATCGGCGGGCGAGCTGATCGACGGCGCTTTGGCAGGCGCAGGCGAGGCCGCTCCGCGCCCAGTGAGACCGTTTCTCGACTTGATCCCGAAAATCTCGACGATCCGTTTCACACTTGATGGCAAAGACGCAACGCTGGTGTCGCTGTCGATCGATGGCAAAGACGAGGCGGCTGCGGGCGAGTTATTCGAAGCACTTGAGGGATTGCTGGGCATGGCGAAAATGGGCGCGACGGAAGGAATTGCACAAATGAAAGAAAAATCGCCGAAGATGGCGGAAGCTGCCACGGCAATCGTCGCCGCACTTGGATCGAAGAAAACGGGCCGCACGGTTTCACTGGCCATTCCGCGTCCAACTAACTTTAGCGATGCGATCAAGGAAGCACTGGGTGCGGGCAAAAATACGAACGAAAAAACGAAAACGCCAAACGCACCGATCAAGGATAGTCAGAAATCGCCGCGATGAAAAAATGCTTGCCTTGGGCTTGCTCAGGTTGGACTGCGTTTTACCGACTCAGGTCGGGCGCACGACACCATTTTCATTTCTCAACTGGCGATGGGTCGGGAGTCTCATTTTCAAAAGCTCTCGCCGGGCCGGGATTGGCCGGTGCTTGAATGCCGATCAGTTCAAACAACCGGCGGTAGCCGCGCGAATGCGTGAGATCGCCGCCAGCGTGACCGACGTACATCGTTAGCCCCGCCAAGACGATCAATCCCAGTTTCCAGATCGTGCCATCGTCTGGATCGCGTCGTCGCGCAATCGTCGCCCAAACGGCCAACAAGAAAGAAAGAATTGACAAAACGACCGCACTCCAGCGATGCCAAAACAGTCGCGCCTGCAGATCGAACAAAAACGGGTCTTCGTTATGGCCTTCGTTCCAAGCAAACGACCAACCGATGACACTGGCGACAATGGAAGAAATTGCGCCGAGCCAGAGACAATAAAATGCAAAGTCCGAACAGCTATAGCTGCCGCGTAAACCAAACAGTGCGAACAGCCCGCCAACCACGAGCAGCGCGACGGGAAAGTGAACGACAGCCGGATGCAGGTCACCAAAAGCGCGCCACAGTTTGACCCAAAAGTCATCTTGTTGCGGCGCAGGAGTCTTGGTGGTAGTCGGCACGGTTTGTTTTGAATTATTGGCTTGAGGGGCATCCGCAATGTTTGCCAACAGCAAGGCGCTGATGTCGGACCACTTCGCACCTTGGTCGATCCAAGTTTTGATCGTGGCAATATCTTGCTCGGGAACTTGGATTTTTTCCTCCGGCGGCGGCATGTGATCGTCGTCGACGCTAACCAAAACTTCGTACAAGCGACTGTTGGCTCCATCGCCTGGTGCGATAAAATCTTCGTTGAGCAAAACGTCGCTTTGATCGACGCGAAAGTCCTCTTCTTGTTTTTCGGGACCGTGGCATTCCAGACAGTACTTTTGCAAGATCGGAAAAACATCGCGCGCAAAATTGAGCGGTGGTGCAGGTTCCGACGGCGACACGGCAGGTGTCATCGCTGGTTCGGCGGAGGTTTGCCCGACAGCAGTTGCGCTGAGGAAAAGGACAAACACGGCCGCAGCCAACACGTTCGACACAAGTCCGAAACGCGAAACACAGTGATTAAAAAAATGCAAATGCATAGCGGTCCTTGCTAAGAACGGAATCGGGAAATTACTTTGACCAAGTTTAACCGCTACGGGTTGTCGGCAAAATGCCGCGCGGAACGGCAGACTACTGTTTTTGTGCACTGAACGTCCAATGCCGATCAGAAGTTGCTTGCACCGTGTCGAGGGCAAAACCCAATGGCGCGATCATGGCGCCAACTTCGTCCAAAGTAAACGCGGCCCGTAGCGAATCGGCAAATAGCTGTTGCGAGTGCTGGTTTTCTTTACCGGCGTAGGCCTGAACCAATTCTTGCAAGCGAGTTTCGCTTTCGGGCCTGAGTAGATCGCGAAAAAAAAGTCGTCCGCCAGTTTTGGTGACACGAACCGCTTCGGCCAAGCATGAATTCGCGCGCGGGAGGTGATGGAGGATGCTGTTGGAAACGACCGCGTCGAACATCTGATCGCGAAACGACATCTGCTTTGCGTCGACTTGGGCGAGTTGAATTCTCTGAGAAAGTCCAGCGACCTCGATGTTCAAGCGAGCCAAATCCAACATCGCAACGGCAAGGTCAATCGCCATCACGCGGCAATTCGGATTGCGTCGACAGAGTTCGATTGGAATCAAAGCAGTGCCCGTTCCCAAATCGAGCACATCGCCCCGTTCGAGTCCGGTGGCGAGAAAATCCGTGACGAAGACTTGGTTGACGGCGGAGTGATCCATCGTGTTGTAGTCGCGGGCATCTGCTGTCGTATCCATGACTTCGGGTTCAAGCTGTCGTTGGAGCAAGCTGGTCATTTTGGGCTCATGCGATTTGCAAAATTGAGACAATTAGTCGGATGCTTTGTAATTTTTTCAATGCTCAGCGGTGACGGGTGAACGGCGATTCGTGCCAGCATCAATCGACGGGTGATTGGAAAGTCTTTCGCCAAGCCATGTTAGGTCCCCGCTAGCGAACTTTCTCAAAATTCCAAATGTTCCGACAAGTTGCTTGGCACAAAGTTTGCGACTGTACTCTGGCGTGGTCGCGAGGATAGGAAGCAAAAATCTCGTGTCGAAGGACCAAAGGTGTCAGGACGACCGCGATAAATCTTCCGTACTCCTCAAACGAGTTTACTGGACAGGAAGACTTAACAGGAGCAGGAGCGCAGCACTAGCAGGATTCGCCAAAATTTTTTCGATGCTGGCGAACCTTGGGCTTTCGGCTGCGTAACTAAGGAACAACCATGATTCACGATCCGACTTTGACCGCTTCTTCATCGACCGAATCGCACGACGGCGACTTGAGCGACGAACAGCTTTTGCTGGACTATCGTTGCACGGGGGACCGCGAGCTGTTCGCGGAGCTTGTGTATCGTTATGAGCGCGAGTTGTTCTCGTACCTTTGCCGTTACTTGAACGACCGGCAAATGGCCGAGGACGCATTTCAAGCGACTTTCATGCAAGTGCATTTGAAATGTTCGATGTTCGAAGCGGGCCGCAAAGTCCGACCGTGGCTCTATACCATCGCCACTCACCAAGCTATTGACGCGCGTCGGCGCAACAAACGCCATCGGATGGTTAGTTTGGACACGCCACGTCCCTCGGACGAAAACGATGTCGGTCGCTTGGTCCATCTGTTGGAAAGCAATGAAGCGGACCCAGCGGAATCGGCGGTTCACGGTGAACGAATGGCAGTCGTGCGAGATTCGCTCAATCGACTCCCCGATTCGATGTACACCGTGATTCATTTGATCTACTTTCAGGGATTGAAGTATCGCGAAGTCGCCCAAGCACTCGACATCCCCGTAGGTACGGTCAAAAGCCGACTGCACGCCGCTATCAATCGCCTCTCTGACATTTGGGAGACCTCAAACCAAGAAGGCTAAAGTGAACACTCCCACTCGAGAGGACTTGCTCGGGTTCGTTCTCGGAGCATTGGACGCTCAGGAACATCAGCAAGTCGTCGACTGCCTCAACCTTCGCCCCGACCTTCAACTCGAACTTCAGCGGCTCCAAGCGCAACTGGACCACTTGTTTAACCCGGAGCCAACGGCGACGGTAGATTTTCCGGTGGGGCTTGCGCGGCGCACGTGTGAAGTCGTCTCGCGCGAAAGTCGC
>JANMEB010000241.1:0-1182 GCA_031376585.1 Planctomycetota bacterium
TGCCCTGCGCATAAAACGGAACGGTGGTACGCATGGTCTCCCACGCGCTGTCGTCCGTGTCGTCGCCATACCAACCATCGAATCGGCCGTCGTCGCGAGGGTCGATGTGGAACTTGGCAACTTCTGGCAGCACGGCAACCAATGTCCCTTTTTCGCCGCCGGTCAGCGCGGCCAACTGCGAATAGACTTCGCGGCGTTGACCCGTCCCCCAGTAGTAAAATCCCTGCGCTTGCGCCGCGATAGGCTTGGCTTCCTCGGTGATATCCCAATAGTAACGGCTAAGTTGCATGGCTGGGCGGATTGCCGCGACCATTGCGTCGGCATGTTGAACGGCAGCCGGCCAATCGGCGTCAAACTCAGCTCGTTCCATCGCTTTGTAGGCCAGCAAGTAATCAAAAGTCACACGATCGAGTCGAACGCGCGATTCGGCCCAAGCATTTCCCCGTGCGGCGGCTTCGGCGCGTTCCAGGTGAGCCGCGAGCTTGGCGATCAACTCGGGCGTGTAGATCAACGACAGGATGTGGTCCCGGTCGCCACCCAAATTGCTTTGCTCGATGGCTTGTTCCATCTCTTCCCAAAAAGCCTTTGCCGGTTCTGCTGCCGGGCCGTACCACGCGCTGTAATACTCCTTCATCAGTGCGGCCACGTCGAGGTCCGTATCCCACATCATCCGGGCCAACAGATAAGTCGGAAAAATACCGGCTTCGCCCCGGACTGTGCGTCCCTCGTTCCAGAAACCGACCACGCCAAGCTTTTTAAGCAGCGGCATGTTGTGCGCGTGCCGACGAGAAAGCGGGATCGGAGGCGCGCCGCATCCGACCAGGTTGTAATAAAGGTAATCGTACATGTAGACGTTGTCATACATGCTCGTCCAAGTCTTGAGCATGTTGTATTGCCGCTGCGTCATCCAACTATTCGGATTGTCATAGGCATGATACGTGTCGGACCAGATCGCCGCAAACATGATCCAGATCGTTGGGTCAGGTTTGATTCCCACGGGAGGCGTATCGCGATTTGCGTAACCGTTGGTGCTGAGAAAGCGGTTGGGGAATTCCTTGTGGACTTCGGCCGAGACACGTTGGATCCACTGCATCCACTCTTCGGTCGTGCTGTCGCCTCCGGGATCGTTGAAGCGTCCGATCAGCGACGGAAAGTTCATGTGCAACTCGGTCGCGCCGGGAC
>JANMEB010000346.1:0-16377 GCA_031376585.1 Planctomycetota bacterium
GCGGGTTGGCCTATCGCTTGCATCTGCAATTGGTTTTGGAGCTGCGCGATCTTGGCGGCGACGCCGGGTTGTTGGGAATTCGCTTGGTAAGCGCGATAGTAGTTTTGCAACGCCAATTGATACTGCCCTTCCGATTCGCGAATATTGGCCATCGCCGTCAAGGCACGTGCATTTTGGCCATCGCGCACGAGCGCATCCGTCAACAATTGGGTTGCTTGAGTTCGGTCGCCGAATTCCTGATACAAACGAGCCAGTTCAACAAGCGGTTCAGCGGACTGCGGGTTCCGCTGTTGCCATGTACGAACGAGGTCAAACGCTGAATCCGTGCGTCCCGTTTCAGCTAACAGCACCGCAAGCCCGCGATGTGCATCGGCATACCGCGAATCGGCAGTGATTGCTTGGCGGTAAAACTGTTCGGCCTGACCGAGCAACGGCCAATTTCGTGTGACTTTTGCGACGTTGTGATAGGTCGAAGCCAAGTTGTAGAGCGCATTCGGGTCGCTCGGCTTCCGCTGCAGAGCAATTTGAAATCGATTGGCGGCTTCGTTGAACTGCCCTGCCTCGAACGCTTGTCGTCCGCGAATATTTTGCAGCCTGGCCCCCATATTGCAGCCGCATAATCCAACGATGCAAAAACCTGCCAACATAAAAGCCAATACCGACTTTTGAAGTTTTGGTTGGCTCGGCATTTCGTTCGATCCTAGTTGGCATTGCCTAAATTGCAGGCGGCAAAACTTAGAAAATCCAGCCGCTTCCAACAAGACCAGCTCGAAGTTGGCTGCCGCCGGGGGGAGATTTTTCGCTGAAAGCTACCGATAACAACGGGCGACGTCGCTAGCAAGCGAACGAAAAACAAAAAAAGTACGTAGCGCCCTGCGCTACGTACTTGGCGAACTGCGGGTCTCCGCAGACTCTCGGATTGCGTGGCCGCAATCTGATTTTTAGGCGTCTGTGTTTTCGCTGGGGCTCAATTCAGATATCGGTGTCGTATCTGTACCTGGGCGGGCGGGCATTTTGACGTAGCCGATTTTACGCAGTACTTCGAGAATTTCGCTACACGTGGGAAACATCCGGCCGTTTTCGCGCTTGTACTGGTCCAGCGAATGCATGAACTCGACTTCGTCGTCGCTATACTCGCGTTCGCAAGTCGTCGGATCAATTTGTCGTCGACGTTGGACTTTGCGACGTTCGGAGACGACGGGAATAGGTTGCTTGCGTCGATCTATGGATTTACGTCGGCCGATTTCGTTGATTTTGGTGGATTGGCTTTTGGCCATGTGGCGCGTCTCCGTCACGAAGATGGTTCAGTTAATTTCAGTTACCCGTCGGGAGCGGCGATCGACGGATGTCCCAAAAGATACACCGGTTAGGCAAACATGTCGGGTTGGTGAAACAATTCCGATCAAGAAAGCTTGTTGCTAACTGCGGAGTTTTTGCAATGCGCGGATTGTGTGGAACGAATCGATCGTGAGGGACACCGGCTGACGTGGGTCGCCTGGAATAGTCTCAACGACTACAGAACGAATGCCACCGATTCGATGGGCTAAGCGAGTCTTTCGCAATTGCCAAGTTCAAATCTGCCGGCTGGCGCGCAATCCGCTCCATCATTTGGGACCACGTAATTGTTGGGTCGCGAGCGCAACCAATCGACAGTCAAATTCCACGAAGACGTCAGCGATGAAACTCCGGTCATGTGGGCCGTGCACGAATAGACCGGTCCTAGGGTTTCCAAATGTTGCGGCAAGGCCTCAATGGTTGCCAGCATTTCTGGCCATGATAATTCAATTGGCCGTTCCGAAGAAATTGAAGACGCGCTGTCGTGGGTATTATGCGAGCGCGAAGAGTCGGCAAGTTGCGTCGTTGGATCTTGGCGAAGCGGATTCAAAAACGGAACGATCATCGCCAAAAGCGTGGCCGCAAGGGCGACAATAACCCAATGTCGCTGCGGCTGGGCAGGAATTCGTTTCAGCGCGACACAAGATTTCACGTTTACCATCGCCGTCGGATCGAAATACGATTCGAGCAACTCGAAATCACAGAGCTTGCGTTGGCACGTCAAGCATTGTGCCGAATGAGCCGCGAGCTGTTCGTCGCTGCGTAACTGGCGACGCTCGTCCAAGAGATCGTGAATTCGAAGTTCAAACTGTAGGCAATTCATCGGCAATAACTCCACGATGGCGCAAGCGCCGAATGACTTCGTAACGGGCTCGATGAACCCACGTTTTGACCGTGCCCAAAGGCACATCCATCAGTTGAGCGATTTGAGCGTACGGCATTTCCTTTTGATGGAATAGTAAGAAACATTGTTTGTGCTGCTCCCGCAGCTCGCCGATGGCAAGTTCGATTTCCTCGGCCAAATGTGTTTTGTCCTGTTCCAAATGCGTGCGGTCGGCGACGGGGAAATCAAGCGATTGGGGCCGCAATCGTGACGAACGCTGGGACAAACGAGTTCTGCAGCGATTGCCCGCGATCGTCAACAACCATGGTTCGAACTCCCGTTCGGGATCCCAACGATGCAGATTATTGATGACCCGAACGAATGTCTCTTGAGTGGCGTCTTCCGCATCTTGACGATGGCGCAACATCCGAAAACAGAGCCCGAAGACTTGGGACTGAAATTGGTACACCAAGTCCCGGAGCGCGAGCGGATGCCCGGCCAGGCAATCACGGACCAGTAGTTTGAATTCAGCTTGCAAGATGGAGCCCCTCGCTTGCACTGTGATGAAACCGGTTTTCTGCCGCGATAGTTTCAACAAAAGCGAAAATCTTTCTTTAAACCGAAAACAAAAACTCAATACGTGAGGATCAGTCCCCAATTTTCTATGAATCCGCCGCGGCGGACGCAAAATAGCCTCAGACCGTGAAGCTTGGAGGTTTTGTTTTTTGGTTCTTAAATAGACTGTTTTGGCTTGATTGCCATTCCAGGCCGATGTTGAATCGCTACACCGCAGGCTGTGGTTCCTATTCGCAGCGGCAGGTCAATTCTTGGCGATGTTCCGCCGCTGTGCATAATCGCGCACAGAAAAAGTGGGCGATTTACGCACCGACTTTGGTTTTGTTGAATTAGTTCCAACTACCGTTGATTAAAAAACCGGCGCAAGACATCGCCTGCGGCATCAGTTGTATTGTCCGATTGTTGCTTAACTTTCGGGGGAAGTTTATTAATGCTCTTCTTCTTGCTTTTTCCAAAGATTCCGCTCTCGGTTTCGAGTTTGGCTCCGTTACTGTCGGAAACGGAATCGCTTGGATTGGCAGTCGGTGCGATCGGATTTTGCTCAAGGGGAGATTTTTGATCTTTATCGATTCGGTATTTGGTTTCGTCCAAATTAAATTGTCGAGTGTCGAACATCGCCGTAGATTGATTTTGGTTTTCCGGTGAGTTGGATAACCAATCCGTGATCGACTCATCGTTCCAACCTTCTTTCGCGGATGCCGTTCGTGCCGCAGCTTCAGAAACCAAATTGACTTTCGGTTTCTTAATTCCGGCCTGAACATGATCAATGAGAACTTCGAATTGCAAGCGACCGACGCGAAGGATGTCCCCGACTCGCGCGATGTGCGGTTGCGTCAATTGTTGTTCGTTGACAAAGGAACCATTGCGGCTACCCATATCTTCGATCGTCACTTTGCCGGCATCGATCTTAATCGAGCAATGTTGCCGACTGATCAAGTCGCTTGATGGTCGCAAGTGTGCATCCTCGCTTCGACCAATTATGAACTCAGCGACAGAGATGTTGATCAATCGTCCGTCGTTTTTCCCCCCAACGACTTTCAATGATACTTGCATCCGGTACTCCTGATTGTTTTCGCGACGCGATTTAAACGTCGCCAATATCCGTAAAATTCAGAAACTGCCCAATGGAATTATAACGACAAGTGCGTTGTAATTGCAATCTTCAGCACCTGATTTTCGGGGCAGAAATTCACCTTAGTCCAAGTCTATCGTCGATTGGTCCAGTCGTAGTGAGCGAACTGTTTTTGCCGGATTTCATGGGCCAACGACTGTTCCTGCAAGTTGATTCCCGAGGGTCGAAACGCCAGATTCAGCCTAATTTCTAGTTCGTCCGCCAGACGCGCGGCAAGCTCAACGTCCGGAATTTTGACCCCGGCAATTTCCTGGATTCCGACCAATTCTGGGGCGTAATCGGAACGTGCCAATAAAATGCTACCGTGCTGCAAGATTGTTTTATTCAACCGCCGCTGAGCACTTCCGCAGATTTTGATTCCATCGAAGACGATGTCGCCAGGAGTGCGCCGTTCAAAGCAGAGAAATCTGGAATTGCCGGTGGGTTGCTCTTGGTCGGAATAAAGTGACGCAGAAATTCCCCAATCGCTCAGCCCGTCGATAACGGCATTATGAACGACTTGATAAAGCCGCTGATGTTCGCTCGACAAACGATTCTGGCTAGGAATGCACAAACTGTAGGTCAATTCGCAATCATGCAGAATCGCTCCGCCACCGGTGACTCGACGAACTATTTGGCAATCTTGACTGGCCTCGTGTGTCGAGCGATTCGCAGCCGCTTGAAAATAGCCCAACGATAAAGTCGCCGGCGACCAACGGTAGAAACGCAAGATCGCTTGGCTTGTCGCGTTCGCGGTTTCCAGCAATGCTTGGTCGACCGCCATGTTCCAAGCCCCATCAAGGGCCGGATCGTCGATCAATCTGGCTTGGTCCATTTCACAATCGGTTGGCGAGCGGCTTGCACTTCGTTTGGACGACGGATGATCGTCGACGTGGGTGCTTCGTGTAGAGACTCCGCTGATTCGTCGGTGATTCGAAACAGTGCTTCGGCGAAAGCGTCCAGCGTTTCCTTACTCTCGGTTTCGGTCGGTTCAATCATCAAAGCCTCGGGCACAGTTAACGGGAAATAAACCGTGGGTGCGTGGAAACCATAATCGAGTAACCGCTTGGCGATGTCCATTGCACTGATCCCTTTTTCTTTTTTGAGCGTGGCGGCGGAGGCGACAAACTCGTGCATGCAGCGGTCGCCTTGTGGTACCGGGAAAATGTGCTTTACGCGATTGAGCAAATAGTTCGCGTTGAGTACGGCTTGCTCGGAGACACGCTTCAGTCCGTCGGGTCCGTGGGTGCGAATGTAGCAATAGGCTCGCACCAAAACGCCGGTGTTGGCAAAAAAGCTGCGCACTCTCCCGATCGATTTCGGCCGATCGTAATCCAATCGATAATGATCGCCATCTCGCACGATGACCGGCGTGGGCAAATACGGCCCTAAAGCTGCCGTCACGCAAATCGGCCCCGCGCCCGGTCCACCGCCGCCGTGCGGACCGCTAAAAGTCTTGTGCGGATTGAAGTGCATCATGTCCGCGCCGAAATCACCCGGCCGCGCGATACCCAAGATCGCATTCATGTTCGCACCGTCTAGATAAATCAGGCCACCCGCTCCGTGGACAAGCTGGGCGATTTCTCCCATTTGCCGATCGAACATTCCCAGCGTATTCGGGTTGGTGATCATGAAAACGGCAAGCTGATCGTCGAGCTCTGATTTAAGATGGTTTAGATCGACTTGACCCTCGGGAGTACTTTTGATCGTGACGGCGTCAAAGCCAGCCATCATCGCACTGGCGGGATTCGTGCCGTGTGCGCTGTCTGGTGCGAGGACTTTGGTGCGATTCTTTCCTTTGTCTCGAAAGTAGGCGGCTGCCGTCAGCAGCGCAGTGAACTCGCCGTGAGCGCCGGCAGCAGGTTGCAACGAAACCGCCGGCAAGCCGGAAATCTCGGCCAAAATTTCTTGCATCTCAAACAGGAGCGCGAGCAAACCTTGCAGCGATCGTTCGGATTGATACGGGTGCAACTCGGCAATCGCGGGAAACGCAGCGATCCGTTCGTTTCGCTTCGGATTGTACTTCATCGTGCACGATCCAAGCGGATAGAAATGCGTGTCGATCGACATGTTGAGCGTCGACAAATTCGTGTAGTGCCGGATGACATCGGGTTCCGCCAACTCGGGCAGCGGAGGTGGCCCGTCGGCTAGATACTCGAGCGGGATCAGTTCGTTGAGCGATTCTTTCGCCAACACATCGGGATCAGGCAAGCGGACGCCTTGTCGCCCGGGCTTGGACAATTCCGACAATAATTTTGTTGCCAATCGATTACGCATGGACTTTTTCCACCTTGCTAGAAGTTCCGACCAGCGTGCTAACGAGCGAATCAATTTCTGCCCGCGTTCGCTTTTCCGTGACCGCGATCAAAAAACAATCGGCAAGTTCAGGATACCAGCGCTCCAAAGCGATCCCGCCGAAGAAACCAGCGTCTTCGCATTGCCGCAACAAGGGGCCAACTTTTCCGTCTCGGTCGCGAACCACGAATTCTTTAAAAATCGGCGCTTCAAAAGCTCGTTCAAATCGAGCGTTCGCAGTTAGTTGATTTGCAGCGTAATTCGACTTGCGCAGGCAAAGTTCGCCCAATCGCTGCATCCCGCTAGGGCCCATGAGGGCCAAATAAATGCTGGCCCGTAACGCGAACAAGCCTTGGTTGGTGCAGATGTTGCTAGTCGCTTTGTCGCGGCGAATGTGCTGTTCGCGCGTTTGCATCGTGAGTACCCAACAACGCTTGCCGCCATCTCCCACGGTCTGGCCCGCGATGCGTCCGGGCATTCGCCGAATGAATTTTTCGCGGGCCGCCAAAATTCCCAAATACGGCCCGCCGTAAGCCATCGGATTGCCGAGGCACTGCCCTTCGGCGATTGCGATGTCGGCACCAAGCTCACCAGGGTTTTTCAGAATGCCCAAGCTTGTCGGGTCAAAGGCTTGTACGAGCAAGGCTCCATGCCGATGAGCGATCGCCGCAACCGCTGCGACTTGTTCAACGCAGCCGAAAAAATTCGGATGTTGAATCACGACGCACGCCGTCTTGTCGTCAACCGCATTTTCAAGCTGTCCCAAATCGGTGGTCCCGTCGTCGTGGCGAATCGTCACGATTTCTGTTTCGAAGTTCTCCAAATACGTGTCGACGACTTGTCGGTACTCCGGATGAACGGTTTGGCACACGACAACTTTTCCGTGCCGATTTGTGGCCGCGATACTCATCAAGACCGCTTCAACTGTGGCCGAGCCGCCGTCGTACAAGCTTGCGTTGGATACGTCCATGCCCGTGATCTGACAAATCATCGATTGATATTCGAAGATCGCTTGGAGGTTGCCTTGGCTTACTTCCGGTTGATATGGAGTATAGGACGTGTAAAACTCGCCGCGCGACGCGAGTGCATCGACCGCCGCCGGAATAAAGTGGTCGTAGCAGCCGCCACCCAGAAAACAAACTTTCAGGCCTGCGTGCGAATTCTTGGCCGACAATCGAGTCATGTGTTGCGTCAACTCAAGTTCACCGAGGGCCGGTCCGATTTTGAGCGGACGCTTCATACGGAACGGATCGGGGATTTGCTGAAACAACTCGTCGATCGACGACGCTCCGATTGCTTGTAGCATTTCTTGAACGTCTTCGGGCGTGTTAAACGTGTACGGCATATATGAATCTCGGTGGTTTGATTTGGAGCCTATCCGGAAGACAAAATCGTTCCTATTCCCAGCTTCCGAAGAGAGCGCGAGGGAGGTTGAGGATTTCGGAAATGCTTAAGTTCGAAAGCGTCTTAGCTCGCACATTGTTTTTGATAAGTAATGTAATCCATCAATTTACCCAGTGAGCTTTCGTCAGTGATTTTGACTTTCGCAATCCAGCCGCGACCGTAAGGATCGCTGTTCAGAATTTCCAATTGATTAGGTAGGTCTTTGTTCACTTCGATGACTTCTCCCGAAACCGGAGAGTAAATTGGACTAACGGCTTTGACCGATTCGACTTCGCCAAGTTCATCTCCGGCGGCGACTTTCGCGCCGACCTTGGGCAACTCCATGAACACGAGGTCGGTCAATTGTTCCACAGCGAAAGCGGAAATTCCAATCGTGCCGACCTTGGATCCCCCTTGGCCGTCGATGTGCACCCACTCATGCGATTCCAAAAACAATAAGTCTTCTGGTTTCAACGAAGCGCTCCTTGGTAAAAAAATCTGTTTGATTCGGGATGTCGCGTACTTGCATTCGAATCCGTCAACGACTGCGCGAATAGAAAGGCATGGCAACGACACGAGCCGATTGGCGATTGCCGCGAATGTCAATTTCCAATTCACCGCCCACCGTCGTACAATCTGGCTGAACGTATCCCATCGAAATGGATTTTTGCAAAGTCGGTGTGAAACTACCGCTGGTGACAATGCCCACTCGTTTGCCATCTCGGAAGATTTCGCTGCCTTCCCGCGCGGCGCGTTTGCCGACGACTTCAAGCCCGATTCGCTGATTCAATCGCGGATTGGCTTTGGCAACTACGATCGCCTCTCGTCCAATAAAGTCTCGATCCTTCAAATTGATCGCAAACGAAAGTCCCGTTTGGGCCGGATTGATATCCTCGCTCAGTTCATGGCCGTACAGCGGCATGGCCGCTTCGAGTCGTAACGTATCTCGCGCCCCTAAGCCAGCCGCGTTTAAGCCCATCGATTGACCGGCTTGATGAAGGCGTTCCCAAATCATTGGGATATGTTGCGATGCGGCGATGATCTCGCAGCCATCTTCACCCGTGTAGCCCGTTCGGCTCACTAACGCCGGCACGCCAAAAACTTCGCTGCGTTTTCCGGTGTAGTACTTCATTCCCGATAACGGAAAATGAGTTCGTTTTTCGACCAGTTCCACAGCCCGCGGTCCTTGAACGGCGATCATTCCCGTGTCCAGAGTATGATCCTCAAAGCCAATATCGCGATTGCCTTGATGTTTGAGAATCCAATCTCGGATTTTGTTTCGATTGCTGGCGTTGACGACCATGCTGTAAAACGATTCGCCGCTGGAATGTTGCAAGCGATAGACCAAGATGTCGTCGAGAATCCCGCCGTCTTCATTCGTGACGAGTGAGTATCGAATGTGATCGACTTCCATGCCGGCGATTCGGCGGGTCGTCAATGATTCAATCAACGCTTCGGCGTCCGGACCTTGAAAAATAAATCGCCCCATGTGCGAGATGTCGAACAAGCTCACGGCAGTTCGCGTCGCCACGTGCTCCTCAATGATCGAAGAATATTGCACCGGCATCGACCATCCGGCGAAATCGACCATCCGGCCTCCGTGCATTGCGTGCCATTCATGAAGCGGCGTCGTCAGTAAATTGGCGGTCGTCATTAGGGCATCCTCGTCGGCAAGATTTTCAGCATTTTAGCCGAACCCAATGGCGATGCCAGGGGCATTGGGTTTCTCGCTAGGTCCGCAGATCTTATGGTTCGCGATTCGTTGCTTTGCAGACTTCCTTCCTTCGTTTAACCGCCCGGCTTCCGGGTGCTGTCGCGTCACCGCGCGGCCCGAAGCGGTCCGGTTAAACAAACGACGTTGCGGGGCAGCTCAGATGATATGACGTTCGGATCAAAACTCGCCTTGGCAAAACCACTCGCGCGAACGCAGATCGCAAAACAGCCACAGCCAGCGCCCGTCGTCTAACTCAACTCGCCAATAATCGCGCCGCACGCTCGGCCCGCGCCACCAACCCGTTTCAATTCGCTCCGGACCCCAACAGCCGGCCACGCCACACCGTTCGCCCTCAAGCAGCACTTGGGTCGGCGAATCGTCGCCGCCTGATGAAATAACGTCGATGGCAAGCGGCGAGTGCAAGCGCAGTGGGCGCTGGAGCGGCGATCCATTGCGAACTACCGCCCGGCCCTTGTGCCGCGCCGTCGCTTGACCGACCAGCGGTTCCAATCGGCAAGCCAACTCAGGCTGTGCTTCCGCGACCAAGCGAGCGCCGACCACGCGATCCGCTCCCAGCCGCGCACTCAACCGATTAATCAAGTGCGACAATTCCTGCTTGTCCAATCGCGGGTTCTCGTCGAACAGCAGCCGCTGGCGATCGATCAGCACCACGCTCTGAGTGACCGACAAGCTGACGTGATGCACCGCGAAAGCGCCGTCAAAGACTTGTCGCACTCGCGATGACTTGCCCCGCGTGTTCGTCAGCTCCTGTTGCTCCATTTGCATTCGGACCAGCGGCATGACGTGGCGCACTTCAGCCGCTGGTTGAAACAAGCTCACGTCGATCCGCCGCGGGGCTTGGTCCGGCGAATACAAGCGACATTCCCATTGCAATCCGCCCCGCTGCCGAGCCCGCATTTGTTGACATAGTTGCTCAACCAACTGCGACAGGATGAATTGAATCGTCGTTGCATCGGTCGTGGGAAAATCCAAAAATCGCTGAGTATAAAATTCGACCGGCGGCGGCACCCAATCGAGCACTTCGTCTCGCGCACCGCTGGCTTGGTCCAAACGCCGATGGATTTCGTCGCCAAAGCGAGACGATAAATCGGCTCGCGGGAGCTGCTGGACTTGCGACACTCGTTCGACTCCCAATTGCCGCAACGTTTCCACGATGGTCGGCGCGAGCCGCAACGCGCCGACGGGCAAATGCGAGAACTCCATTTGCCCGTCGCTGAACTTGGCCAATCCCCAAGCCGCACCGATCGTGTTGGCCAGCACCGCACAAGCCGTGTAGCCGCGTTGCTGAAAGTGCCGCTGAATCTGTGCAAGTAGTCCGGCTTCTCCGCCAAACAAATGCGCCACGCCAGCCACGTCCAAGAACAAACACTCCGGCTGCTCGTCCGGCTCCAAGCCAACGCGCGGAGCCAGCGACTCGCACGACAAAGCCAACTGCACGAGCGCTGTGCGATCTGCAGTTCGATCGTGCGGCATGAAGTACACCGGGAACCGCCGGGGTCTGTCGCCGATTTGCGTAGTCCTCGGAGAAAATCGGGGACTGACCCCCTCTCCTCGCGGTTCTGGTTCCCGCGACACATCCCGCAAGATCGACTTCGCTTCGGACAACGGCATCCCAACACGCACGCGGTCGCGCCGCGCCGCTGGCGAAATCGCGCTGACCCGCTGCCCGCGCGCGTCTTGCGTGTACAGCACGACCCGCTGTCGCCTAAGCTCTGGCTGCGCGACGACCAACCGCTGGATTGGCCAATCGCTCAGATAAACGCACACAATCCGCTTCATTATCTCGACGTGCGACTTGCACGCCCCCGGTCTGAAAATCGATCTGCAACGTCACGCTGGCTCCCGCCGCTCCGCCGCGCAAACGCGCCAATCGGACTTGAACCAAGCGATCTTCGCCATCCCGTTGGTGTGCCGCCAGTTCTCGTGACGAGTCCTTGCTTTGGTGTGCCACTGGCTTTGCCAGTGCCGCGATTCTGAAGTTGCGACTCGCACGCCGCGGCACACCTCGGCACAGCCATTGCGACTCGGACCAAGTCGGCTTGCCTGCTTCCGCAGCCGGGCGCACGAACAAGCCGAGACAGCCGCTTTGCTCGGCTGACAACTGGAAACGCCGCAGCCATCGCTCGCCAATCAAGTCCACAAAACCCCACACCGCTGCGACCGCCGAACAACGAAGTGCTTGATCGATCGCCCAAGCCGCATCGCGACGACTATCGGATCGGATCACGATCGTATTCTCCAAGCCGATTCCCCACAGCGCCGCCGCCGGTGGATAGAAACAACCGATCGAGTCGATCACGGCGAGCGCTCCGCCATCGCGACAAGCTTCTCGCGCGGCAATGAGCGACAAAATCTCCGCGCCACTGCCGCCGCGCGGCGCAAGCCATTCGTGAATCGTCCCCCGCGCAATTCCGCGCTGTGGCAACAAGGCGTCTCCGCGCTGCGGTAACAATGCGTCTCCGCGCTGCGGTAACAAGGCGTCGAGCGCCGGGCACCCCAGCGAAACGAACTGGCCGTTGGGCCGCCCCGCCGTTTCGATCCGCTGCACTTGTTCGCGCAGCGATTCCAGCAATTCCCTTTTCGCAACCATACGCAATCCTCAGCCGCATCCCGCCGCAAATCACATCCATTCGCCGTCGACCTCCCGTCGAGTCCTCTTGTTATCCTTCTGTCGTGACACGTCTGGTCACGGGTTCACACAAAAAACGAACTATTACCCAGGTAGTGTACAGACGTACATTTATCCCGTTTGCGCCCCATTTGCAAGCAAAAACTGCGCGGATTTTTCCGATAAGCGAAAACTTGCGGAATTTCGCAGTTGTCGGCGACTCCACCGAGCCCCCTCAGCGGAGGAGCGGCTGCCGGCGCCAATACGTCAATGATCGCCACAGCCACTCCAGCGGCCCAAATCGAAATCGACGCATCCAAAGATTGGAAAACAACAGGATGGCCAAATAAATAACGACAACCCACCCTGCACGCTCGGCCCAAGTCGTCGAGCCGAACTTGGCCAATCCCCAATGCAACATCACTGCGGACATTAGCAGGCTTTCCAGCAAATAGCCGGTCAACGCCATCCGACCGAGGTTGGCGAGTGCGTTGGCCAGAAGCGCCGCTCGACCAGAGTCAACCCAATTCAGGATCAGCGCCAAATACATCAGGCTCATCAGCGGTCCACCGATATTTAGGCACACGGACGCGACCAAATTCCAAACAAAACCACCCTGCATAATGGCGCCGATTCCAGCCAAGACATTGAGTGGCAATCCAACGACCAATCCCCACACGATGAAACGTTTTCGCCAATGTTGCAGTTGTCCATGCAAAAAGCCAAGTTTGAGAAGCGCGGCACCCAAACAGAAACAAGGCAACACGACCCAAAATAACACCAAGACTATAAAGACCGACATAAACCTGTAGTTAAACATTCGGACCGATGCCGCTGCAAAAAAAGGACCCTCGGTCATGATGCCGACTTCAAGCTCTTTTAACCGTGAGTCGTAAACCTCTTTATTATTCCAATCCTTTAGGACTTTTCCGAACTGTTCAAATTGCGTAGCTCCTGCCGGCATCGCTCGGACAACCGCTTCCTTGTCCTGCTTCGGCGCAGCCTGCGACATAAGAGCCACCAAGACGGTGGACATCAAAACGCCAACAATGAAAACAGTCCCACCCGTGATCAACAACGTTTTGGGAGAGCAACGCCCCAATAACAGCATCCACAAGCCGACTGACGCGTAAATCAGAAGAATATCTCCCGGCCATAAGAGCACGACGTGTGCGAAGCCGAAAAATCCCAGCACGACCAAGCGACGAAAGAACGGCCAACCAAATCCGCGCCCGGCATTTTTTGATGATTGAAACATCATCGCCAGCCCGACACCGAACAAGATCGAAAACAACGGATAGAACTTGCCGCTGCAGAAAATCGCGGTGAACCAATAGACGACGACGCTGCAAATCCCCTCGTCGACGGGGATATGCGGCGTCATGATTTCCCCGAACGGTTCCCCGAAAATTACCGCATTCACCAAGAAAATACCCAAGAGCGCAATTCCCCGGGCGGTATCAATTGCGGTCACGCGCGACGACTCAGAAATCGGTCCGGCGTCCGAAGTTATCGAATCCATTTTTTGTCTCACGAGTCACGACGCTTGTCATCGGCTGACTCGCGATACTTGAACGAAGTAATTTTCATAACGATTTCACTATTTCCCTGGTTCCTCAACCAAGAATTTCTTCACGAACATGACCGTCGCATAAAACTGGAAATCGGCGTTGTTCTTTTTGCGGAACCCGTGCCCTTCGTCTTTGGCCATCAAATACCAAACTGGGCTGTTGTTTTTTTGAACTTTGGCGACCATCTGCTCGGCTTCGGATAATGGCACGCGCGGGTCGTTGCCGCCTTGGACGACAAACAACGGCTTGGTGATCTGCGAAGCATTATTCAGCGGCGCGATCTTTTCAAAGAACTCTTGCATCTTCGGATCGCGCTCGTCGCCGTATTCAACGCGTCGCAAGTCACGCCGGTACGCTTCGGTGTTTTTCAAAAAAGTTCCGAAGTGCGAGATACCCACGACATCCAACGCACAGCGAATTCGATCGTTGTAGTTTGTTGCGACTGCCAAAGTCATATATCCGCCGTAGCTGCCACCGGTGACCATGACGCGCTCGGCGTCCAAGTCGGGTTGAAGTTTGATCCAGTCGAAGAGCGCGCCGATGTCTTTCACCGAGTCCTCGCGCTTCAAGCCGTTGTCGAGTGCGATAAACGTCTTGCCGTAACCGTCCGAGCCTCGAACGTTTGGAAATATGATCGCAGCGCCTAGCTCATTGACAAAATAATTGCTTCGTCCAAGCGAAGTCGGCAATGATTGGCCTTCGGGACCGCCGTGGATATTAATGATGACCGGACGTTTACCTTGAAACTTGGTCGGTGGGCGGTAAATAAATCCGCTGATCTCACGCTCGTCAAAGCTTGGCCAACGAATCAAGGACGGCTCGCTCAACTCACTGGCGATCAATCCGCCTAATTCACTTTCGGTCCAACGATCAATCTTTCCAGTCTGCGTGTCGAAAGAATAGACGTCGGAGGTGGAACGCGCTGTGGAGATCGTCAATGCGACATCGCGGTTGTTTTCATGAAATTGGGCACCGCCAATAACGCCAATTGGAAAGCCTTCGACCTGTGTGTATTTATTTGTCGCGGTGTCCATTAAATAGACTTTGAAAATTCCGGCTTCATTCGTGGTGAATACCAGCGATTTTCCGTCTGGCGACAAATCAAAACCTGCGACGTCCCATGAGATGTCGCTCGTCAAAAAGGTCAGGCTTTTGTCCGCCAAGTTCATTTTGGCCAACCGATGAAACTCGTTATCTTTGTCGGTTGTCAAATACAGACTTTTGCCATCGGTGCAAAATTCTGCATCGCCGTAAAAGACTTCTGATTTGTCGTCGTTGAGCTGCGTCCTGGTCTTGGATTTCATGTCGACCATATACATATTGCTCTTGGTGACGGACAGAATTTCCAATAAGAAAACTTGCGAATCGTCGGGCGACCAATCGCCTACGCCCCACCCGCCACCGCTCAGTTCAAGCACGATGGCGTCCGACTTGGGATCGGCGGGGTCCATCAGCCACAAGTCCCGATCCGCGCCATTTCGCCGAGTCGAACCGTACACAAATTTGGTTTTAGCATTGTTCCAAACCGCGCCACCGTTCTGTGAACGCCCGCCATCCGTCAGCAAAGTGACTTCGCCGGTCTGCCAGTCAAAGCGAAACAATTGCCCGAACTCGTTGCCGCCGACGTCTTTGCCGAACACAAAGTAGCGACCTTGCTGCGGCTCGAAAGTCGCACTCCCGACCGGCTCGTCGAAAAAAGTAATCTGCGTCCGAGCCCCGCCCGGCGTTTTTAGGTAATGAAGCTGTGACGTGTTGCCAAAGCGTGTGCCGATCAGCATTTCGCGGCGCTGTGGGTGCCAGTCAACAACATTCGCGGAACGAGCCTCAGTGTATTTTCTGACCGCGGCGGCCAGCGAAGCTTGAATCGGCGGGATTCCTTGGACGACCAAGTTATCGGTTACCGGCAACTCGGCTTGTTGCGCCGCAATCGTGTTTTGAAAAAGCAACATGACAGCCGCCAAGCCAAACACAAAACTTCCAAATTTTGCAAATCGTTTCATAGTTTTCGCTTTCGCCATAAAGAATTGGTTTTGGGTGGCACGTCCCTGTGGCTTTGCCAAGGGTGTGGTTTTCGATGCGGTGCTTCTCATGCTTTCTAATACCGGCGCTCTGGGCACCAACGTGAATCGCCTCAATTCAGTTTGTGCGTGGTATAACGTATCGATGGGATTTAGCGATTGGCATTTTAGCATTGTGAAATTGGGTCGGTGAGCCGGGCAGCAATGCAATTCTTTGCTCCAAGTTGAAATGTCCGTACATGCGCTACGCCGAGCTTCATTGCAAGACTAATTACTCATTCTTGAGCGGCGCGTCGCATCCGGATGAATTGGTCGCTCGGGCCGTCGAACTGGGTTACGCCGCGCTTGCAATCACGGACGAACAGAGCTTGGCCGGCGTCGTGCGGGCGTTCGGTGCGGCTCGGCAAACGAATCTAAAACTCATCATCGGCGCGGAAATCGCGACGCTCGACGCTCCGCCAGTGGTTTTGTGGGCACCGGAACGCGCGGCGTATGGGCGGCTGTGCAAATTGATAACGCTGGGTCGACGCCGCGCGCCTAAGGGTGAATGTCAAATTCGCTTTGCCGATATCGCCGAATACTCGGAAGGCTTATTGGCGGGTGTTGTTCCAGAATTGGCCGAGCAAGATAGTGTTCCCTCGGCCCAGTTTGGGCGAGAGGGCCAGGGTGAGGGGGTTTTGGATCTCGGGAGAAACACCGCAGCCGATTATCGAGAGCTTTTCGGCGACCGCGCGTATTTGCTGGCCGAGTTATATCGCGGCTCGGACGACGCGCGGCGACTGACGCAGTTGCAGGACCTTTCAAAGCAATCCGGATTACCGCTCGTGGCCGCCGGAGATGTTTTGTACCACTCCCCTGCACGGATGCCCTTGCATGATGTGTTAACCGCAACCAAGTATCGTACGACCGTCGCGGCTGCTGG
>JANMEB010000266.1:0-14691 GCA_031376585.1 Planctomycetota bacterium
CCTTCCGCACAAAATGCAACGGCGAGAAGCCACAGCCATTGACGTTTTGTTTCAACTCGAACAGGCGAAATCATGAGGAAGCAACCCATGGCGCGGAAAATCTGAGGCTCGCGAAATTCGCGCAAGTGTAGCTCAGGCCGAACTGCGAATTGCCTGTGCCGAACCGGTAAATCGTCTTAGTTCGGCTCACGTTGGTTCTGGTCGCATAAGTTCGGATCAATCGTTACGACCGTTATATCTGGAACGCCTCAAACCTGTTTCGGTCTGTTTCCCATTGAGCCAGCGGCGCTAGCTCCTAAGCCCTCACTACCTGGCTCAATTAGGAAAAAAAGGCCGACCGGCTAGACCGATCGACCTTGAGATTTCAAATCGCGTTGTCTTGGATCGCTTAGCTGCGTCGCAGTGCGTCGCGGATTTCTCGCAACAAAACGACATCTTCTGGTGGCGCTGCGGCGGCGGCTGCTTGCTCTTTTTCAAATCGTTTCTTGGCCGAGTTCATCATCTTGACAAGCATAAAGATGACGGCTGCGAGAATCATAAAATTGATCGCGACCGTGATGAATTTGCCGTAGGCCAAAACTGGACCGATGGCGCGTGCTTGCTCAAGTGTCAAAGGCTTGTCACCAGCGGCCGTAACCGCTTGGCGCACGTTGTTCGAGAGTCCAAAGAACATATTGCTAAAATCAACGCTTCCGAACGAGCCGACAACCGGCATGATCATGTCGCCAATCAATGATGAGACGATGGAACCGAACGCGGCACCGATGACGACGCCGATCGCCATGTCGACCACGTTGCCCTTCATAGCGAATTCACGAAATTCTTTTAACATTCCCATGTGCACTGTTCCTTTAAATAAGAAAATGATTTGGAGAGATCGCTAATAATAGGCTCATGCGGCGATCGGAAATAACGACCACTCAATGGTCAACATGACTCAACGGCTGCGTGAAATAGAGCAATTTCAGACGTTTTCGACAACCCAAAACAGATGAATACGCCGCCGGTTACGACCCAACAAAGTCCAATGCCAATCGTTTCCAAGTCGTCAAGATTCTGCACCGAGTTCGGCAACCAAACGGACGAGTGTGCGTACCAGCGCGCCAGAAGCGCCGGCATCGACCCAAGCCAATGGGCGTTCGAGAAAACTTGGGCCCGCGATATCAATATGCGTCCACGGCGTGTCACCCACGAATTGTTCGAGGAATTTAGCCGCCGTGATCGCGCCACCCCACCGTCCATCGCCAATATTCTTGATATCGGCAACGTCGCTTTTGATATGGTCGTCGAAATCGGCAAACATCGGCAATTGCCAAGCATCTTCGCCCGCTTGCCGCGCTGCTGCGAGAACGCGGTCGCACCAAGCTTGATTGTTAGTCATCACGCCAGCCACGTAACGCCCCAGAGCCACGACACACGCGCCGGTCAACGTCGCCAAGTCCACCAGGTGAGAACACTTCTCTTGTCGCGCAACATCCAGCACGTCCGCCAAGACCAACCGACCTTCAGCGTCAGTATTGAGGACTTCGATCGTGCGTCCGTTGCGCGCGGTTAGTACGTCACCCAATTTGAACGATCGTCCGCTGACCATATTTTCAACGCAGCCGATCAGGCCGACGACGTTGGTCGGCAACTTCAGCAGTGCAATCGCTTGCATGGCGCCCATCACGGTCGCCGCGCCAGCCATATCACATTTCATGTCGACCATCGATTCGCTTGTTTTAAGCGAAAGTCCACCCGAATCAAAAGTCACGCCTTTGCCAACCAAGCCAAGCGGCGCGCGCGAGTTTGGGCCACCGCGATATCGCATGATGACCAAGCACGGCGGCTGATCCGATCCGGCGGACACGGCCAGCAACGCGCCGCAGCGCTCTTGTTTCAATCGTTTTTCATCCCAGACTTCGACTTCGAATCCGCACGTCTTTCCCAGCCGCACGCATTCCGCGGCTAACGATTCGGGGAAAATCTGATTGGCGGGCTCGTTGATCCAGCGACGAGTATCTTGAATGGCGTGGCCAAGGATGGAGCCTTCTCGCAACGATCGTTCATCGACATCCGCCCACAGAATTTGTTCGAACGGCGTTATCTTTTTTTCCGCGCGATACAAGTCTTGGCCGACACATCCGTTGAGCGCGCCGGCAATCGCTAAAGATTTTGGGCCCACGTCCAAAAAAAACGCGACCGACTTGCGCGGTTTAGCAGCCAATAATTTCGCGGCCGCCGCAGCGGACTTATAAGCCAAAGCGCCGTCGTCGCCGCTGGGCTGACCCAAGCCAACAATTACGACTTGCGCAGCTTTGATTCCGGCAGGTGCCAAGAGCGATGTCAGCGACAAACGCTTGGCGGAAATTTCTCCTTGGGCAATCAGACGCGAGATCAAGCCATTGGTTGCCGCGTCCACCGCAGCGGTCGAGCCGCGCAAAGGGCGATCCTGTTCGACCCCCAAGACGATCGCGTCGGCTTCGACATTGGTTGCGCTGTTGGTCGTCGCGATAACAGGTATCATGAAATGCTCCGGTTGGGTAGGATTCGTGGTTTCCGCCGGTCATTATAGAATTCGAAGTGGTTTTTAGGCGATCCGACCAACCGTTTTTGACAATGGCTTCGACCCAGATATGAAGTACCGAACGCTGCGCCAGTGCGCTGATGATTTGCGGCGCGCGGAAATGTTGATCGAGTGGTCGGAGCCAGTCGATGCGCATCAAGAAGTCGCCGAGATTCAGCGCCGAGTTTTTGCCAGCGGCGGTCCAGCAGTCCTATTTACGAACGTCGCCAATTGTCGATTTCCGATGCTGGGAAACTTGTTCGGCACGATCGAGCGGGCGCGTTTTATCTTTCGCCATACGCTGGAAAACGTGCGAAGGGCCATTGAACTTAAGCTTGATCCAAGCCAAGGCTTGCGCCATCCCGGTCGTTACGTCCGAGCCGTGCTGGCTGCGCGTCACATGCGACCAATTCGCCGACGGACAGCTCAGGTTCTGCGTCACAAAATCCAATTATCCGATTTGCCGCAACACGTCTCGTGGCCCAAGGACGGCGGGGCGTTCATTACGCTTCCCCAAGTCTATACCGAACATGCGGCTCGCCCCGGTTGGCAGTCGAGCAATCTTGGAATGTATCGAATTCAGATTTCCGGCGGCCAGTTCGAACCCAACCACCAGGCAGGGATGCACTATCAAATCCATCGTGGCATTGGCGTTCATCACACGGCGGCCATCGCCGCAAAAAAACCATTGCGAGTTCATATCTTTGTTGGCGGTAGCCCGGCGATGACGTTGGCCGCGGTGATGCCACTGCCGGAAACAATGAGCGAACTGGGCTTTGCCGGCGCGCTGGCCGGCTTTCGAATTCCGCTGGTTGAATTGCAAAACTCGCACATTTACGCCGACGCCGACTTTTGCATTTGCGGAACGATTGACCCGGATCGGCAGCTACCCGAAGGCCCGTTCGGTGATCATTTGGGTTACTACAGTTTGCAACATGATTTTCCCGTGCTGCGCGTCGAGCAAGTCTATCATCGCCCCGGCGCGATTTGGCCGTTCACTGTGGTCGGCCGTCCTCCCCAAGAAGACACAATGTTTGGCCAACTGATTCATGAACTCACCGCGCCGATTATTCCAAGTGTGCTTCCGGGAGTTCACGCGGTTCACGCGGTTGACGCTGCAGGCGTACATCCGCTGCTGCTGGCCATTGGAAGTGAACGATACACGCCCTACGCGCCGACGCGCCGTCCGCAAGAGTTGCTAACGCAAGCCAACGCGATTTTGGGACAAGGTCAATTGTCGCTTGCAAAGTTCTTGTTGATCCTCGATCGCGCTTGCGACCCGAAACTTGACATCCAAAATATCGCCGATTTTTTAGATTGCTTCCTTCGACGAGTCGATTGGTCTCGCGATCTTCATTTTCAAACGCGGACGACGATCGACACGCTCGATTATTCCGGAAGCGGGTTGAACGAAGGTTCAAAAGTCGTAATGGCCGCAGTTGGTCCGTCGATTCGCGAGCTGTCCAGCGATGCCACGTCGCTACGAATTCCCGCAGGCTTTGTTGCCGCGCGACAAGGGCCATTGCCAGGAGTGCTCGTCGTTTCTGGCACGCAATATCCCGGCGGCCGCAGCGACGAGACTTTGTGCGAGCGATTCGAGCCATTGGCTGCAGACCCGGCGTGGGCTGGTTTCCCACTAGTTATCGTTGTGGACGACGCTAACTTTGCAGCGGCTAATTTGAGTCAACTTTTGTGGGTGACATTTACACGATGTAATCCGGCATCCGACCTGCATGGCGTGGGTGCTTTCTGCGAACTAAAGCACTGGGGTTGCCGCGGAAGCTTGATTATCGACGCGCGGATTAAGCCGCACCATGCGCCTCCGCTTGAGGTCGATCCACTAATCGCGCGTCGTGTCGACGCCCTGGCCGCACGTGGCGGTGCTTTGGCGCCCTATTTGTAGGAGTCAAAAACAAGTCCTCCAGGGTGTGACACTAGCTTGAAGGAACCCCCGTGATATCGGTGGTTTTGGATTCTCCATGTTGTGTTCGTTTGTATTCGGCCTGAAAGGCCGTAACAATAAAGCCCAGGGCAGAGCGAAGCGGCAAAGCCGCGCTGCGCCGCCCTGGGTTTCCATGCCCTAGCGACGTTTCGCCCTGAAAGGGAACCATAACGAAAATCGCCACGCATCTACAAAGGTTTTTCCCTTTCAGGGCGAAGGACATTTTTTGGCGATGAGAACCCAGGGCGGCGCTCCACAGCGAACGCTGTTCCGCTCTGCCCTGGGCTATATTGTTCGACCCCTTCGGGGCATGTGCGGTGCAACAAAGCAGATGTTTACAACGTCGACAACCCAAGGGCGCTTTCATCAGGCCAGTCTGACCCTCTCGCGTTGAGCGGATTGCAAGAAAATGGAAAAAAGTCGAAACTCATTGCCATCCGATTGAACCCATTCCCGTCCGGTTGACTCACCTCCGTTGTCGCTTTCGCGACGACCCGTTATTGGTTGGAGCTTGCGATGCAAAAGGATGAACTGGTAAACGATTCGCCCCTTCAAAAGCGATTGAATGACATTGTCAATCATTCCAGTTATCGATTGGCGTTTCTGGACAATGATTTTCTGCGCCGCGAGGACTTGCGCCCGCTGCGATTTGAGCTGGAATTGCTCAAGCCGGAAATCTTGATGATCGAAAAGGGAATTCGCTCCACGATCGTCGTGTTTGGCGGTACGCAAGTTACGGACGAAGACGAAGCGGCGGCCCAATTAGCACAAGCGAGCGAAGCGCTTCGACTCTCACCGAACGACCCCGCTTTGCAACGCGACGTGAAACGGGCCGAACGGATCAAAGACAAAGCACACTACTATCGCGAGTGTCGCCAATTCGCGCGGATCGTTTCCGAACATAACAAAAAATACGGCGACGGCGAGTTCATCGTGATGACGGGGGGCGGGCCAGGTATCATGGAAGCCGCAAACCGCGGGGCCCACGACGTCAATGCCGATTCGATCGGGCTCAACATCACGTTACCTTTTGAGCAAGTCCCCAACCCTTACGTGACTCCGGGCCTTTGTTTTCAATTCAATTATTTCGCGATTCGCAAAATGCACTTTTTGCTGCGGGCCAAAGCCTTGGTGTGTTTTCCTGGTGGCTTTGGGACGCTGGACGAGTTATTCAATACACTCACCTTGCGACAGACCGAACGGATGCAAAAAATTCCCATCATTCTGTACGGGCGAAAATACTGGCAACGCGTGGTCGATTTTCAATTTTTGGCCGATGAAGGGGTCGTGCGCGACGAGCACATCGAGCTGTTTCAGTATGCGGATTCACCAGACGAGGCGTGGAAAATCATCGCGGAATTTCACCAAGCCCCACGTCACTAATGCTGGCGGCGTTGATTTGATGCACGGCGAGTCGTAGACTGAGACATGCCAAGGCCTGAGTAGGATTCGTCGACACGGTCTGTTGCGGGAATAATCGCAAGTGCGGTCGGTTGTCAGGAGACGAGCGATGGCAGTCTTTCAATCCAGCGTTGCGGCAGAAACGATGCGCGAATCCGATTTCTTTGCTGGCTTGTTGGAAATCGTCAACGACTTGGTCCTTTCCGTTTCGCTTGACGGGCATCATTTGGTTTACATCAACAATGCGGCCCCTCAAATCTACGGGCTCACATTATCCGAACTGAGCCACGACGATCAAGCGTGGTTTTCGGCGATCCACGTTGACGATCAGCCTGCGGTGCTCGATATCTTGAATCAGTTGATGCGCGCCGAGGCGGATCGAATCGAGAAACCATTTCGAATCGTCCGCCCTAACGGCGAAATCCGCTGGATGCACGCCGCATTTTGCTTGATTCGTGAACAGGATCAAACGCCGACCCGCATCGGTTGTGTCGCCAAGGACGTCACGAATCGTTTGACTGCGGAACAACGCTTGGATGAGTCGAAGGCCATCTATCATTCGCTCGTCGAGAGTTTGCCGATCAATGTATTTCGCAAAGATCGTGATGGCCGAATCGTGTTCGGAAACGCGCGGTATTGCCGATCGCTGGGACGCAGCTTGGAGGATTTGTTAGGCAAGACCGATGAGGATTTGTTCGCGCCGGCGCTTGCAGATAAATATCGCCAAGACGATCGCTGGGTGTTGCAAACTGGGTTGCCCTTTCACGATATCGAGGAACATCCCGGCCCCGGCGATACCTCGATTTTTGTCGAAGTGCTCAAGGCACCGGTAACCGACGCCGGCGGACGGCGCGTAGGAATTCAAGGCATGTACTGGGACGTGTCGGAACGTAAACGGGCCGAACAAGCGCTTTGCACGGCGAAAGAACTGGCCGAGGCCGCCAGTCGCGCCAAGAGCGACTTCTTGGCCAATATGAGCCACGAGATTCGCACGCCACTCAACGCAGTTCTGGGCATTACCGAACTGCTGCTGGACTCGGTTTTGGATTCGAGCCAGCGCGAATATCTCAAGATGGTGTATGAATCGAGCGAAGCACTGCTCAACTTGATCAATGACATCTTGGACTTTTCCAAGATCGAGGCCGGCAAGCTTGAGTTGGAAAGTCAATCGTTTCATCTACGCGATCGACTAGGTGATACGATGCGCTCGCTCGCTCCACGAGCACACGCCAAAGGCTTGGAATTGGCGATGAGCATTGATCATCGAATTCCGCAACGGTTGATCGGCGATATTAGCCGCCTGCGACAGATCATCGTCAATCTCGTAGGCAACGCCATCAAGTTCACCGAGTCGGGCGAAGTTATTTTGGAAATCACTCGTCAAGCGGAGCAAGAAGATTGCGTCGCGATTCGCTTTGCCGTGATCGATACGGGAATTGGAATCCCGCCGGAAAAACTGGGGATGATCTTCGGCGAGTTCGCACAAGCCGACTCGTCGACAACTCGGCGTTATGGCGGCTCGGGCCTTGGTTTGGCGATTGGGTCGCGATTGATCAACCTCATGCAGGGCGAATTGTGCGTTGAAAGCCGCGTGGGCGATGGCAGCCGATTTTATTTCGATCTCAAATTGCCAGTCGATGCCATCAAGGGCGACTTCGTGTCGATCGATGCGTTGCAAAAAGTCGCCGTCATGGTCGTCGATGACAATGCGACGAACCGCCGAATCTTGGAACATATACTCTCTGCGTGGGGAATGCGCCCAGTGACCGCGCATTCGGCTCGGCAAGGCTTGGCGATGTTGCGCGGTTTGGCCGCCGCCGGACAACCGATCTCGTTGCTACTTTCCGATGTGAACATGCCCGACCACGACGGTTACGAATTGGCCCAATGGATTCGCGAGGAACCGTTGCTAAAAGATATGCGGATTATTTTGCTAACGTCGAGCAACCGTCAAGGCGCTTTGCAATTGCGGCGCGATCTGCGCATTGAATCGCAGTTGATGAAACCCGCCAAACAGTCGGATTTGCTCGACGCGATTGGCCAGGCCATGGGGCTGGCGATTCAAGCTCGACGCTTGGCCGAACCCGCGATTGTCGATGGCGAAGACGAAGACTCGGCATCTAGTGCAAGCCCATTGCGAATCTTGTTGGCAGAAGATAATCACGTCAATCAACGATTGGCCGTTGGGTTACTAGAAAAATTCGGCCACCAAGTCGTTGTCGCGGACAACGGTCAAGCGGCTATCGAACTCTTTCGTGATAGCGAATTCGATTTGATCCTGATGGACATTCAAATGCCGATCCTGGATGGTCTCGAAGCGACTCGACGCATTCGCGAAATGGAAAACGAGACGCAAACGCACATTCCGATTATTGCGATGACGGCGCACGCTTTGGTCGGCGATCGAGATCGTTGCTTGGCATCGGGGATGGACGACTACATTTCCAAGCCCATTCGGATTGCCCAAACGATGGCGGTTATCGCCCGTGCCACGGGAACCGAAACCGGCATCACGTCGATTGAACCGACCCCCACGGAATTCACGAAACCTTTGTTGGTCGATTGGGATCAAGCGTTCGATACCGTCGGCGGCGACGAAAGCTTGTTGCGAGAAATTGTGCAAGTCTTTGTCGACGAAGCCAGCCTTATGTTGGACGAAATTCAAATGGCGGTGGACTCGCGAAATACCAAGGACTTGCGCCGCAGCGCGCATGCGGTGAAAGGCGCTCTCAATCATTTGGGTGCCACGCTCGCCGCCACAACTGCACAGCAACTTGAAAGCTTGGGAGAAATTCAGCAGCTCGACCATGCGGCCCAATTGTTGTCCGAATTGCGCGAACACGTTGCACTTGTATTGAAGGAATTTCGCGATTTCCTTGCCCGTGGCGATAGCCGTCGCTAAATAATCGCAGCCCTGCGGCAGTTATTCCGGTCTGCCAAATAACTAATGCATCACAATCCGCCGTCGTCGTCGCCGAGATCGCTTTCTTCCTCGCGTCCGCGGCCTTTATCGGGTGGGGCTTGGGGTTTTCGCTTTTGGTCATTCCCTGAAGGAGGCAATTCTGACTCGCTGTCCTCGTCGTTAGCCGGAGGAACTGGTGGGGCCGCACCACCTGCGTCGGGTTCGGAATTCAAATCGAAATCAAAATTCTTTTCTTTTTTTGTGATTTCATATTGCAACTGTGAATTAGAGTTGTATCGCGCCGGGACTAGGTTTTTGCTTCCGCTGGTTTCGTCTCCAGGTGGACGTACTTTACTTATGATGACTTTGCAGGCACCGATCGGCGCGCCAGCACGGTTATTGTACGAGAGTGTGAATTTTCCCTCCGAGTCCGTACGACCGTTCGCCGATCGGGGGTATTGGGTAAAGACAAATTGAACCGAAGCGTCGGCGAGTGGTTGGCCGTCCATCTTGACGGATCCGTTGACCGTCACCAGCCTCGGCCCTTTCCCGCATCCGAAAACCAAGACCATCGCTGCCAAAAATGGAACAAGCCAAGCGCATTTTTGGGACACGATGATGGCTCCGTCAAGTTGATTTGATCCGCAGCAACTTAGTACCGCTCAAGGCGAGAGGGTCAGACCCCAATTTCTTCCGAATCCGCCGCAGCGGACGCGTTTTGGCGTCAGACCTTGTCGCTATGTATATACAAAAACAGCAGTGACGCCTAGAAGGTCACTGCTGTTGGTTTGATTCAAAAGATGCCGTTGGCACCTCAGATTAGAATTCCGACGGAATGATCAATCGATCGTCGATGCACATTAACAATTCGTAGGTATCACCGCTCGTCGGAATACTGTCTGACAACTGCGAATTATGCGTGATTTCGTCACGCAAATAGTGTGTCGATCCATCGCAAAAGGCGAACGCACAACCGGCAGGGTGGGTGCTGGATGCACCAGTCCTTCGCTCACCCACCGTATATGAAAATTCATTGATCGAGGTAAATCCTCCGAACATCGCGTCCGCCAAACCTCGGAAATTAGTCGAGCTGTCACAAACAATACCTTGAGTGACGTACGGAATCGCACCTTCAGCATTTTCCGAACCATTCGGGTTGTTGACCGCATCATACGGTCGGCCTCGGAAGGAATAAGCTCGTTCGCTAAACATAATCGTATTCGACAGTCCGTCGAGGATTTGCGCGAGTCGAACCGGGCGCTGACCTTGTTGAACAAGCGAAAATGGACCGCGGTTCGATACTTGATCCGCAAGATCCAACGAAGCACTCCAACCGGATCGGACATAGCTAAAGCCGTTGTTGGCGACGTAGTTGGTGGTCGAAATGTTCTCAAGATCCGTGTCGATTGGGCGATAGGTATTGAGTGTGGGTGACGAATCTGATGGGCAGCGGAGTAACTTTAACTCGGAAGTGATGAGTGAAAAATCACCGACGCCCGGCTGAGCTTGATATGCCAACGGGGTGTAATTCGCAGGGTCGAGAACATCGTAGATATTCGAGCCTTCGATGTACGGTTGGATATACAGACTCCACGACCAATACAAATTGGTATTGAACGAGGCGGCTAAAGGCGGGACAGGGCCATTGTATCGCGCTCCGGGCGGCAGCGTTTCGAAACCACTTTCATAATTGAGTGCGGCAAGCGCAATTTGTTTTTCCTGGTTGAGACACGTCGTGCGACGGGCGGCTTCACGTACGCTTTGAACGGCGGGAAGCAACAACGACATCAAGATGCCGATAATCGAGATAACGACCAAGAGTTCAATAAGCGTAAACGCACGTTTACGATTTGGCTGTGCCATTTTTTGTCTCCCAAGAATTTCAAATAAGTTAGATCGGTCACAAGGCAGGAATCAAGAGGATTAGATCGTGTGACGAGGAGGCGATCCGATAGCTTATCCTATTATAGGTCGATTGAAGTAACAAGCTAGAATTATGCCGCGCGCGGCTATTTCGAGGAAAACATTGCTAAACTACGTCGATTATCCATTGGGGTTAGCAAGGTCCACGGTTCCGACAGTTGGCCAAGGACTTGGGGGAGTCGGCCCTAAATCTTAAGATGGCGAGTTTATTCTTGCCCAGGAATTGAAGCCGCCGTATGCCGAATTCGGAAATCGTGATCCGTGGCGCTCGCGAACACAACCTTCGCGACGTTGACTTGGATTTGCCACGCCATCGTTTGATCTGTCTGACCGGGGTCAGCGGATCGGGAAAAAGCTCGCTTGCCTTCGATACGCTTTATGCGGAAGGACAGCGGCGTTACGTCGAAAGCTTGTCGAGTTTTGCACGTCAATTTCTCGGACAACTTCCCAAACCCGACGTGGACTTGATCGATGGCCTCAGCCCGTCGATTTCCATTTCACAAAAATCGTCGGGTAGCAATCCGCGTAGTACGGTAGGAACGATCACTGAAATTCACGATTACTTGCGCGTCCTGTTTGCGCGAGTCGGTCAAGGCTATTGTCCGAACTGCGATCAACCGATCACGGTCCAAACCATCGACCAAATCATAGCGAGCGTATACCAAGTCGCTTCGGGAGCGATGCTGCACATTTTGGCTTCGGTCGTGCGCGGGCAAAAAGGTCAACACCGCGATTTGTTTCAATCGCTTCGCAAACAAGGATTCGTTCGGGCTCGTGTTGATGGCAACCTCGTCTCGCTGGATTCGGAGCCAGACCTCGATCGCCAGATGCGGCACGACGTCGAAGTCGTCATTGATCGATTCGAGCTCAAGCCCGAAAGCCGATCGCGCTTGGCGGAAGCCGTTGAGTTGGCGGTCAAACTGGGCGAAGGGAATTTGATCGTGACGGCGGACGCGGCCGGTTCCCGTTCGGCGACACGACCCGATGGAAGCAGCGTTCCTGCGGCGGAGCATGTTTATTCGACTAAGTATTCGTGTCCTACTTGCGGCGGAAGTTTTGATCCTCCGAGCCCGCAGATGTTTAGCTTCAATAGCCCGCGCGGAATGTGCTTGGAATGTGATGGCCTGGGCGAGATTTTTTCGTTTGACCCGCAATTGCTTATTCCCAAAGACTCGCTTTCGCTCAAGGACGGTTGCATCGAGTTGCTCGGCCCGTGGAAAGAATTGGGGCGTTGGCGTCGACACATTTTCCAAGGAGTCGCCGACACCATCGAGCGCATTCGCCAACTGGAACCCGGCACCTTACTGGAGCAACCTTGGCGCGAGTTGCCTTCGAGCCTGCGCGACGTGTGGTTGTGGGGAACCGGGGACCAGCACATTACTTACACTTGGCGCGGTGGCAGCTCGCCGATGAAGTACGGCGGCAAATTCGAAGGCATCATCCCCGACCTCACGGCGCGCCATCGTGCCTCCAAAAGCTCCGTGCAACGACGCGCGCTCGAAGCCCGCATGAGCACCATTCATTGCGGCGCATGCCAGGGCCAGCGGCTCAACCGCCAATCCCGTGCCGTACGGATTGAGACCGCACAGGAAAAATTCGCCTCCGCGTCGCGCAAGAGCTTGCCTGAAGTCGGTGACTTGTCGATTCAAGATGCGTTTCATTTTTTCTCCGCGCTTAAACTCGACGCAATGCGAACGACCATCGCGGCCGACGCACTCAAGGAAATCTGCAACCGACTTAGCTTTTTGCTCAACGTCGGCTTGGAGTATTTGACCCTGAATCGAACCGCGCCGACGCTCTCTGGCGGCGAAAGCCAACGCATTCGCCTGGCAAGCCAAATTGGGTCCGGGTTGGTCGGCGTGTTGTACATTTTGGACGAGCCGTCGATCGGTCTGCATGCACGGGACAACGATCGGCTGATCCATACGCTGCAGCACTTGCGCGATTTGGGAAACACGGTCGTCGTTGTGGAGCACGATGAAGAAACGATTCGGGCCGCCGATCACGTGATCGACTTTGGGCCCGGACCCGGCGTGCGCGGCGGGAAGATTGTGGTCAGCGGGCCGCCCTCGAAAGTCGAGGCGTCGACCGAGAGCTTGACCGGCCAGTTTCTTTCAGGGCGGCGGCAAATCGAAATTCCGACTAAGCGCCGTCCACTGGATTTGAATCGATCGATTCGCGTGATGGGTGCGCGGCATAACAACCTAAAAAATGTCGACGTCATCATTCCGCTGGGCGGGTTGATTTGCATCACGGGCGTCAGCGGCTCCGGCAAAAGTTCACTGGTGAACGATATCTTGGTCGAAGTCCTGCGCGAAAAACTTAATGGCGGAATAGGACAACCCGGCATTCACGATCGGATCGAAGGGCTCGAACTACTAGACAAGATGATTGCGATCGACCAATCACCGATTGGCCGTACGCCGCGCTCGAATCCTGGCACTTACATCAAAGTCTTCGACGAAATTCGAATGTTGTTTGCCAGAATGCCGGAGGCTAAACGGCGAGGATTCAACGCGGGACGGTTCAGTTTCAATGTGAAAGCCGGCCGCTGCGGAGCTTGCGAAGGGAACGCGGCCAACAAACTCGAAATGGATTTTTTGGCCGACATCTGGGTGACTTGCCCAGTTTGCCAAGGCCAACGCTTCAACCGCGAAACGCTCCAAGTCAAATACAAGGAACGGTCGATCGCCGAAGTCCTCGAAATGGACATCGAAACGGCAGTCGAGTTTTTCGCGAATGTTCCCAAGATTCATGACAAGCTAAAAACGCTGCACGACGTTGGGCTCGACTATCTGCGAATCGGTCAACCTTCGCCGACACTTTCTGGCGGCGAAGCTCAGCGGATCAAACTGGCGCGCGAGTTTGTTAAGCGCAGCACGGGCCGCACGCTGTACTTGTTGGATGAGCCGACCACAGGATTACACTTCGCCGACATTCAAATGATGCTGCAGGTGCTGCAGAGCTTTGTCGCTGGCGGAAATACCGTGCTCATCGTCGAACACAACATGGACGTCATCAAGACGGCTGATTGGGTGATCGACCTCGGCCCCGAAGGCGGCGGCGCGGGGGGCCTAATCGTGGCCCAAGGAACTCCCGAACAAATCGCCGCCTGTCCCGATTCATACACGGGTAAATCGCTGCAAAAGGTACTTCAGCCTGCTGCGAAACGCAAATCCAGTTCCAGCAAAACGATTGCCCCTCTGCACGTGCCACTATCCACCAAGTCCGTAATCAGCGTTCGTGGTGCCGAACAGCACAATTTGAAATCGGTGAACACCGAAATTCCACGCGATGCCATGACGGTCTTTTGCGGTCCGAGTGGTTCGGGCAAGAGCTCGCTGGCGATGGACACGATCTACGCCGAAGGCCAACGCCGCTATGTCGAAAGCCTAAGCTCTTACGCTCGGCAATTCGTCAATCAAATGCAGAAGCCGCGGGTCGAGCACATCGAGGGACTTTCGCCGGCGATTGCGATCGAACAGAAAAACTTGGGCAACACGCCCCGTTCAACGGTCGGCACAGTCACCGAGGTCTACGATTTTTTCCGCATCTTGTTCGCGAGACTTGGCACGCCGTATTGCCCAGAGTGCGACGCGCCGGTTGGAACGCAAACTGCCGACCAAGTCGTCGACAAAATCATGCGATTGCCAGCCGACGCGCGTTTGTATGTGCTCGCTCCGGTCGAACCATCGGGGCAACAGTCTTATGAAGAATTTTGGGACGAACTGCGCGGACAAGGCTACGTCCGAATTCGCATCGACGGCAAGACTTTCGGCATCGATCAAATCCCCACACTCAACCGCCGACAGCGGTACGCAATTCAGATTGTCGTCGATCGAATCTCGGTCCAACCTGAATCGCGGTCGCGGATCGCGGACAGTATCGAGTCGGCGCTTTCTTTGGGCAAAGGCGTGATGTGGATCGCCCACGTCTCCGAAAAGCCCGAATCGGATTGGATCACGGAGCGTCATAGCC
>JANMEB010000295.1:0-1164 GCA_031376585.1 Planctomycetota bacterium
GAGCAGGTACGCGGTCCGGTCGCCGATGGAACGCGGGTCAAAATCGGCCCCGAAATTTCCGCCGTTCAAGGCATATTGCTGGGCGATAATCTGAGTACCGGCTATTTTTGCACCGACCTCGCCGACGTGAAGCCCGCCGAGGTCAGCGCTGTTGTTGGTTGCGGGACGGTTGGACTGTTAGCAATTCTTGCCGCGCGACAGAAAGGCGTATCAACAATTTTCGCAGTTGATCAAGTAGATCATCGACTTGAATTCGCCGCACGGCTTGGCGCCATTCCAGTCACACCCGCCGAGGCCGTTTCCGTTATTTCTCAAGCGACCGAAGGCCGTGGCACCGACTCGGTAATGGAACTTGTCGGCTTGCCGGCTGCTCAAAAGCTTGCGTTTGAAATCTTGCGGCCCGGTGGAACGATGGGCGTCGTCGGCTGTCATTGCACCGAACATTTCGCCTTCAGCCCAGTCCAAGCCTACGACAAAAACCTAACCTATCGCACCGGCCGCTGCCCCGCGCGAGCTTACATGGATCGCTTGCTCCCGCTCCTTCGCAATCGCACATTGGACGTCGAGCCATTCGTCACCCACACGTTTTCGTTTGCCGAATGCGAACATGCGTATGAGATGTTCGCCAACCGAAAAGACAACTGCCTCAAAGTTGCGTTGGTGCCGTAACCCGTCGCTCAGTCGTATATCCCTTGCTCGTTAAGATTATCTGATCTCCAACGGCACCGACAAATTTATCAATATCACGAAACCACAAGCAGCAACGAAATATTTAATGGCGACCGGCAGCAAAAGCAAACTGACTTTCAGAATTCAGGGGATGGATTGCGCCGAAGAAGTCGCAATTCTGAAAAGTGAACTTGGCCCATTAGTTGAATCCGTTGAACAACTTCGGTTCGACGTCTTAAACGGAAAACTTGTTATTGACGGAGCAAGCAATCTCTCGCCCGAGCAGATTGTCCAAGCCGTCGCCAAAACCGGGATGCACGCCGAGGCTTGGCGTGACCAATCACAGCCCAACACAAGTAGCTTTTGGCAAACTTACGGACGGTCGATTTTGACAACGGCCAGCGGCATCTTTGGGTTCTCCGGATTTGTGAGTCACGTCGCAATTGCCGGAGGGTTTGCCAATTCGTTAGGTTCCGAGGGAATGGGGGTCGCCGT
>JANMEB010000307.1:0-7080 GCA_031376585.1 Planctomycetota bacterium
AAAGCGTGAGCCAAAGCCACGACAGTCTGGTGTCCAGCTCGAGTCGCCCGTTGAGGCTGCGGATGCGTTCTGATTTAATCTGTGATCGGCAGACATATCAAGGCCGCGACTATTGGATGATCAAGGATCCGATGGCGCTCAAATATTATCGATTTGAGGAAGAAGAATTTGCCCTGCTGAAGATGCTCGATGGCAAAGCCAGCGCTGACGAAATTCAATACCAGTTCAATCAGCGATTCGCCCCGCAAAAGCTCTCCTTGGGCGAACTGTTTCAACTTGTCGGTACGCTGTATCGCAGCGCCTTGCTGTTATCTGAATCCGGCAATCAGGGTCGCGAACTTTTTCGCCGTGGAGACGAAGCGCGTCGCCGACAAGCTCGTTCGCAATGGACGAATGTTTTAGCATTTCAGTTTCGAGGCTTCGACCCAGACGGATTGCTAGACAATTTGAATCGTCGGATTGGTTGGTTCTTTTCTGACGGGATGCTGGTCTGTAATTTGCTGTTGGGCCTGGCCGCTTTGACCCTGATGCTGACGCATTGGTCCGAAGTTCAAAATCGACTGCCGGGATTCCACGAGTTCTTTCACGCTCGAAATTGGTTCTGGCTGGCAGGAACTTTGGCAATTACGAAAGTTTTGCACGAATTCGGGCACGGCATTGCCTGCAAGCGATTCGGTGGCCAGTGCCACGAACTGGGTGTCATGCTGTTGGTGATGACGCCGTGCTTGTACGTCAACGTCAGTGACGCTTGGACGCTCCCCAACAAATGGAATCGAATCGCGATTGCTGCGGCTGGCATGTACGTCGAATTATTCTTGGCCAGCATTTGCGCGTTTGTGTGGTGGTACACGCAGCCCGGTCTGCTCAATCAATTGGCCCTGAACGCCATGTTCGTATGCTCGGTGAGTACGATCGTATTCAACGCGAATCCACTAATGAAGTACGACGGCTATTACATTTTGTCGGATCTGGTTGAAATTCCAAATTTGCGCCAGAAGTCCACTGCCCTGCTGCAACAATCGTTCAATCAATGGGCATTGGGCATTGAAGCAATTCGCGATCCGTTTCTACCGCAACGGCATCGCGGGTTTTTCGTGGCCTACAGCGTCGCCTCGGTGATCTATCGCTGGTTCGTTACCATTTCGATTTTCTTTTTCTTTTACACGGTGCTGGAACCGCATGGGTTCAAAATTATTGGCCAACTCTTGGCGCTCGTTGTGTTGTTTGGCTTGATCGTACAACCGCTGATCGGAGCCGTCCGTTTTTTTTCGATTCCAGGGAGGATGAGTCAAGTGAAATCTTCGCGTGCCATCGTTTCGTCCGCAGTACTCGGCGTTCTCGTTTTGGGGGTGCTTTTGATTCCGCTACCTCATTACGTTCGCTGCGGCTTGTACGTTCAACCGGCCAACGCGGCAACGATTTACATAAAGGCACCGGGCCGAGTCCGCAAACTTTTTGCCCAGCCGAATCAACGAATCGCTGCGGGCGACCCTATCCTGGAATTAGACAATCCGGATTTGGAATTCGAATTAGCTGAACTTGCGGGCCAAACCGGCGTCGCTCGCGCCGGCTTGCGCAGCGCGATCCAAATTTCTAACTTCGACGCGAAATATTCGAGCGAAGTGGATTCCGCCCAGGCAAGGCTTGTGTCGACCACGAATCTTGCAACGCAGCGTCGCAAGGACTTGGACAATTTATTGGTCTGCGCTCCGATTAGCGGCGTTCTGATCGCGGCGGATTACGTTCCCAAACCCAAAGACGATGACGGAAAGCTTCATCATTGGTACGGGCGAGTTTTGGAACCGAACCATGTTGGCGCGTTTCTGTTGGAAGGAACAACCGTCGGCCAAATCGTCCCAGAGGAAAATCAACTGGAAGCCATTTTGGCCATTGACCAAAGTGACATTGAATTCGTCGGCCCATCACAGCCTGTCGAAATTTGGGTTCGACAAGCCCCTGGCCTTACCCTCAACTCGACCATTCAGCAAGTTTCCGGCGTCGAAATGAAGGCTGTGCCCCGCTGTTTGGCCGAGAAATTCGGAGGCGATCTGGCAACAACGACTGGCCCAGACGATTCAGAACGTCCGACGAGTTCGACCTATCGAGTAAGCGTGCGGATCGCCGATCCCACGAAAACGATTGTTGCCGGTAGCAGCGGAAGTGCCAAAATTCGCGTCGGATATCGAACCCTTGGACAACTGCTTTGGCGATTGGTGTGCAAGACCGTGCGATTTGACCTTTGAGCCAAAAGACCGCATTTACGACGAACGCCCATTTTTGAGGTTGCGAGTTTAGTGCTGGAAATTCTCGTCGCGATGCTATTTCGATCGCCGTCTAATAAGCAACCCACTCGACCTTTAATTCATCGTTTAACCCGTCGACAATTTTGCCAACGGATTTCCGATTGTAAAAATCGCTGGTCGTGGATGGAACGATTTGCCGGACAGTTGAAACGAACTTGAGAAATTGATCGCGAAGTTGTTCGTCGGTTCGAGGATCGTCTGCCACCAGTTGAATGGTGTAGGCTGCCTTGCGATCGTCGTTAAGTGCCGCACCTAATTCCTTGGGCTTTAATTTGAACGCAGTCGCCATGAATTCTTCGCCGGCGTTCATGACTTCCTTGGGAGCCCCGTAGCTGGTTTGTCCAAGCGTTGATTGGAACCAACGGAATCCGCCAGTCAGCTTGGCTTTATCCTTGTGCTCTTCCGCCAACATTTTGCCGCTCGCGCGAAATTCATCACGAACTTTGGTTGCGGCGGCAAGCGCTAACTCAACTGACTTTTTAGTTTTCCAAAAGTCGCTTAATTCAGTTTGAACTTCGTCATAGCTGGGAATGCGCGAATCGACTTTCTTGGTTAGCCAAAACACGTACGTGTCGCCGGCCATCATGTTGCTTATTTCGTCGACGGCAAAAAGTTGTTTGCGATCAAAATTAAAGAAGACTTCGTCGGCAGCACGACGCGATCCGAATTGCCCGGTCGATGGGTTGCGCTGAAATTCGGTTGCGCTTCCGAAGGGATCCTTCATTAACTCGTCGTAAGAGCACAATTCGGTATGTGCATATTTCAAATGATGCTCGTCGGCAAATGCCTTCAAGTCCAAATCCGCTGGCTTGGGCAATTGTTCAGATTTTGGGAGTGATTTGCTCGACTCGTAATCCGAAAGTGCAAACGTGTGGCTTTCCATCGTCTCTTTGGCTTTTTCCACTGCATCACGTTGTTTATCTGAAGCTTCGGAGCCTTTCAGTTTCTGTTTGATTTTAAGTTCCAAGTCAGCATCGAGTTTTTTCGGGCGTTGAGTTGGTTTTTGATCTGCGGGTTGTTGTGCGGGAGCGGGAGCCGCTGTTTCGGTCGGAGTTGGGATCACAGGCGCGGAGTCGTCTGGTTTCTTTTCGTCCTGGGTAGCCGCATTTTCGGCCGTCGGAGGAGTCGTCTCTGATTGAACTGGTTCCGTCGGATCTGGTGCCGGATCCTGCTTGGTCTCCGACGAATTTGCAGAGTCCTGTTCTTGCTTGCGAAGCGAAACATACTCTCGGGCTCGCGGCTGTCGGAAATGAACGCCGCCTCCGCCGTCGGTTGGCGATTTGTCCTTTCCAGTTTCCGGTGCCTTATTTGGATCTAAATCCTTAGGGGCCTTGTTGTCGGCCGCAGGCTCGGCGGGCGGTTTGTCACCGCTATCATCAGGACTTGGTGCCGGGTCGTTTGTTTCCGGCGATTCCTTTTTCATTTCAGGTGCGGGATCATCTTGCAATTTTTCGCCGTCTAATTTTTGTTCCACTGGAGTTTCGGTCGACGGAATGTCTTCCATCACAAGCGGGTCTTTGGCTTCCACCAAGCGATTGTATTCGGCAAGCACTTGCTCGGCGGTTACATCTTGAATGGCAAGTTCCATGAAAGCAGCGCTTTCAGCAACGACATATTCGACGCTAACTTTGCGCGGGCGTTTGAAGCCCGGTTTCTCGCCCAATGGATCGCGCTCGCGTGATTTTCCTTCGTCATAAATTTTGCGAAGCTCAGCCGATGCTGGCACGTCGTTAATTTGAGAAACAAAATCACTAGCCTTGAATTCCTCGACGGCGCATTCGATCTGCGTCTCGTTCTGAATATAGGCTTGCCAGGCATCGAGGATGTTTGCCGGAGCCGCGCCCGTCGCGCCTATAAAAAAGGACTCGCCGATAATGTCTTCCAACCTCATCGAAGCGAGTTCCATTTTTAGATATTCGTGGATTTGGCCGTAACCGATTTGCGGATTGATTTTGCGACAAATATTGGCCAAGTCTTGTTGGCTTAGGTCGGTGCCGGCGATGTTCGACAAGTACTCGGTAACCGCTTCATCCGAAATGACCAAGCCCAGCTTGTCCTTGGCATATTGAGCCATCATAACTCGCGCGAAGATCGCTCGGTCTGCTGCTTCGATCGAACTGGCATCGCCGATCGATTGGATCGGGCGAACCGCCGGGCCCTGGGAGGGATTACTGGTATAAGTATTGAAAATACTTTCTTGCAAATTTACCGCGCCGAAATGCAATTCCAACAATCGTTGCATCTGGCCGCGCGTCATCGTTCCGCCCGACCATTTTACGATGGGCTGATTAAAGCGGGCCAAATCTTCCCGCGGAATTGGATTGCTCATGCTGCCAAACGGCACAACCATGCCGATAACGAATATGACCATCAACGTAACGCCGAAAACAACCAGCATTATTTTTTGATGTTTGCGAAACCAGCGAAGGTTAACCATCCGAGACGATTCCTTATGTCGTGAATGCAGGGGTCGGCGACCGGTAGGGGCTTGACAATGCTCCCCAAAACCAATTAAGCATTTTGCCTACTTGTCCGCGTCCCGCGACCCAACCGATCACCGTTGAAGCGGTTCTCGCGTGCAATTTTTACGGACGAGTTGTGCGAACACAACCCCAATTCGCAGTATCGCCGATGCGTTTGTTTTTGAGAATGGCCCCAATACCCCAAGCAATTCAACATGGCCCCAGCAAAAACTAAATCCAGCGGAAGATCTTTAGTCATCGTCGAATCGCCAGCGAAAGCTCGTACGATTGGCAAGTTCCTTGGCAGCGGCTTTGATGTCGAGGCCAGTATCGGTCACATTCGCGATCTTCCGTCGGGCAAGAAAGAGATGCCTGAAGAATTAAAGAAAGAGCCTTGGGCGCGACTAGGGGTCAACGTCGACGACGACTTTCAACCGGTTTATGTCATTCCCGATAGCAAAAAAGCTCAGGTCGGCAAGCTGCGAAAACTGCTCAAAGACGCCGATGCCCTCTACCTCGCCACCGACGAAGATCGCGAGGGGGAAGCCATCAGTTGGCACTTACAGGAAACTCTCGATCCGAAGGTTCCCGTCCATCGATTGGTGTTTCATGAAATAACCAAAGAGGCGATCGACAGCGCACTAAGAAACCCTCGCAAGATCGATAACGAAATGGTGCGTGCCCAAGAAACACGCCGCATTCTCGATCGACTCTACGGCTTCGAAATGTCGGAGTTTTTGTGGAAGAAAAGCTTGGGTCGTTCCGCCGGCCGCGTTCAAAGCGTCGCCGTGCGGATGATTGTCGAGCGCGAACGACAGCGAATCGCTTTCGTCACCGCCGAGTATTGGGATCTTTTGGGTGAGTTCCAAACCGATCGCAAAGAGATGTTTCAAGCCGAACTGGTTTCTGTTGATGGCAAACCTATTCCGAACGGCAAGGACTTTGACTCGACGACGGGCAAGATCAAGACGGGCAATTTCCTGCTGCTGAACAAAGCCGAATGCGAGCAGCTCCGCGTTCGATTGGAAAAGGCTGCATTCAAAGTCTCGAAGATCGACGTCAAGCCCTACACGCGTCAGCCCGCCGCGCCTTTTACCACCAGCACGTTGCAACAAGACGCCAACCGGAAACTCGGTTTCACGGCGCGAAAAACAATGTCGACCGCGCAGAGCTTGTACGAAAACGGTTTCATTACCTACATGCGAACGGATTCGACGAACTTAGCGGCCGAAGCGATTTCGGCCGCGCGCGATCTCGTCCGCTCCGAATACGGAAACGATTTCTTACCCGCCAATCCTCGTGTCTACGCATCCAAAGTTAAAAACGCCCAAGAGGCACACGAAGCTATTCGACCCGCTGGCCATCCGTTTCAATTGCCGCAAACCGTTCAAGGCCAACTGTCTAATGACGAGTTCAAATTGTTCGATATGATTTGGAAGCGAACGATCGCTAGCCAAATGTCCGATTCGCGCGGTCGCATGATGACGGTCACCATTGACGGCGGCGGCGCGGTCTTTCATGTCACCGGAAAAACCATCGATTTCCCGGGCTTTTTACGGGCTTACGTCGAAGGCTCCGACGATCCTCAAGCCGATTTGGCCGACCAAGAAAAAATTCTTCCTTCCGTCGTGCAAGGCGACTCGCTGGCTTGTCGAAAGCTTGAATCGAAGATGCATTCCACCCAGCCGCCAGCGCGATTTAGCGAAGCCGCACTCACACGCGAATTGGAACGCCGAGGTATTGGCCGACCTAGTACCTACGCGTCCATCATCGAGACGATTCAAGCGCGCGATTACGTCTTCAAAAAAGGAAACGCACTGGTCCCGACTTGGCCAGCCTTCGCCATGGTGCGCATGATGGAAGAGCATTTTATGGAATTGGTCGATTACGAGTTCACGGCGCAAATGGAAGACCTGCTGGACGAAATCAGCCGAGGGCACGCCGAACATTTAACTTACCTGAGAAACTTTTATTTCGGCGCTAACAACCAAGGCCTAAAAAGCAAACTTGTGACAAAACTTAAGGAGGTCGACGCTCGGGCGATTTGTACTTTTCCGCTCGGCTCGCCAGATTCGGGCGAAAATCGCGAGCCAGTCGCCATCCGCGTCGGACGCTACGGTCCCTACATTGAACAAGGAGATCGCAAGGCCAGCGTGCCGAACGAATTGCCGCCCGACGAGTTGACGCTCGAATTTGCAATCGAGTTGCTTAGCCAATCCAAAGTCAGTGATGCACCACTGGGCGTCGATCCGGATACGCGCAAGCCCGTCTTTGTCAAAAACGGTCGCTTCGGCGCTTACGTGCAGCTTGGTACT
>JANMEB010000347.1:0-6565 GCA_031376585.1 Planctomycetota bacterium
GATCACCGAGTATGGAAATTGAGCCTTAACTGAAGTGAGTTGTTGGTCCCAACGAAATGTGTATTCGAGAATGACTAGCACATCAGGATCGAGCTCCGCTACCAAGTGTTCGAAGTCGCTTGCTCGCAAATTAGAATTCAAAATGTTTGCCGACATGACGCGCAGTCGTTCATTTCCGGTCGGCGGCTGATCCATCGGAAACTGAATCGCAATCACCGACCAAATAACTGGCACGGTAAAACATCCGAACGCCCATTTCCAAAGTCCGCGCCGGGAAAGCAAAAGCACAACTGCCAGCGCGAGCATGACTACGGCAATTTGCAATCGAAAATGGGTGAGCAATTCAAACGGCCAGAATCGGCCCAGAAAAACGCTTGCCAAATAAATTGCAGCGACGGCGACGGACACTACCTGGACAAAATAGCCCATCCATCGGCCAGTGAAGCCGGAACGCGTTGATGACGGAATATTTGCGACCGGTTCACTTTCGACTGACATGCGCACCAAGTCCTAGACAGATTCTGCTTGATTGCCGGGTATGCCGCTCCATTGAAAGGTGATCGGCACTTACTCGACCGTGACGCTTTTCGCCAGATTGCGCGGTTTGTCGACATCGCAGCCGCGCAGCACAGCGATGTGATAGGCGAGCAGTTGCAAAGGCAGGATCGTTACGATCGGCTGCAAGAACTCTTCGACCTGGGGAACAAAAATCACGTCATCGGCGACTTTTTCGATCTTGGTATCGCCTTCAGCAGCGATGGCGATGATTGGGCCGCCTCTCGCTTTGATCTCTTCCAGGTTGAGCATGACCTTGTCGTAAATGAAGCCCTGCGGCATCACAAATACGCTCGGTGTATTTTCGTCAACCAGCGCGATCGGTCCGTGTTTCATCTCGGCCGCAGGATAGCCTTCTGCGTGGATATAGCTAATTTCCTTGAGCTTCAGAGCACCTTCGAGAGCAGTTGGAAAATTATAATGACGACCGAGATACAAAAAGTTATTGACGTGTTGATATTTCTTTGCAATGTCCTTGGCGATATCGTGGCAATTCTTCAAAGTCGCTTCCACAACGTCCGGCAGCTTCTCTAATCGATCGAGCATCTTGCGGCCGGCGTTATAGCTCAAATTGTGCAAACGACCGAAGTAAATCGCCAACATGGTCAGAGCCAAACACTGTGACGTATAAGCTTTGGTCGAGGCGACCCCGATTTCCGGGCCGGCGTGCAGGAAAATGCCGCCATCGGCTTCTTGGGCGATCGAACTGCCGACGACGTTGCAAATGGCCATCGTGGGATGCCCTTTGCGTTTCATTTCGCGCAATGCGGCAAGCGTATCGGCTGTCTCGCCGCTTTGCGTAATCGCGAAGACAAGCGTGTTGTCATCCATGGGCGGATTTCGATATCGCAATTCGCTGGCGTATTCAACTTCAACTGGAAGTTGTGCGATATCCTCGAACAGATATTCGCCAACCAAAGCCGAATGCCAACTTGTTCCGCAGGCCGTGAGCACAATTCGATTGATTTGCCGCAGTCGCTGACTCGATAAGTTCAGCCCGCCGAAGACAGGAGTTGCGTCATCCAAATTCAAGCGTCCGCGCATCGTATTGCGCAGTGACTGTGGCTGTTCGAAGATTTCCTTGAGCATGTAATGTTCGTAATCGCCCAAATCGACGCTGTCTTCGGAAATTTCCAGAGTCTTCACGTCGTGTTCGATGATTCCCAAATCGCGGTGCGAAATCTCTAACTCATCTGCCGTGATCGCGGCGACTTGGTTGTCGGCCAAGTACACAATTTTTTCCGTGTAGCCCAAAAGAGGCGAAGGGTCGCTTGCCAGAAAATGTTCTCCGTCGCCTACGCCAATAACCAGTGGGCTGCCCAATCGAGCGGCGTAAATAACATTGGGCTGCTCGCGAAACATCACCGCCAGACCATAAGTTCCGCGCAATCTCGCGATGGCCGCCTTGATGCAATCCACCGTGGCCTTGACGACGGATTTCGCGGACCCGTTTGAATTGCGATCAAGGTATTGCTTGGCGTAATGGGCGATCAGATGCGAGATGACTTCCGTGTCGGTTTCAGATCGAAACGTGTACCCGTTTTGCTGCAGCCAAGTCTTTAGTTCGGAATAATTTTCAATAACGCCGTTATGCGCTAGGACCAACATGTCATCGCCGCCGACGTGCGGATGGGCGTTGGCTTCCGTTGCCGCACCGTGCGTTGCCCAGCGTGTATGGCCAATTCCAATCCCAGCGGTGGACGATCGCTTGGTCACACGATTTGCAAGTTCGGAAATGCGGCCGGTTGTCTTCGTAATTTGAAATCGGTTGATATCTTCCAAAGTCGCTATACCCGCACTGTCGTATCCTCGATACTCAAGTCGACGAAGTCCTTCAACCAAAAAATCCTGCGCACGACGTGGGCCGATGTATCCGACAATTCCGCACATGCGACGAATCTCCAACGAAAAGGTGGGCGTGGGTGACAGCTTGCGGCAAACCGAGAGACGGTCCCAGCCGCGAGATGCCAGTCGCTCCGATGGGTCATTGAAAGAGTTTACCTTTACAAAATAGTCGGCAGTTCGTCTACCTTCGCTAGCCGATTTTGGCATTTGGCCAGTTTTTAGCTTATTGGTGAATCGGCGACTCGGTATTCCGAATTTGCGATTCGGTCTAAAATGGCCGCGATTTCGGGTTATTCGAAACAGTTTGTCTGTATCGTCCCAAAAGCTGGCAAACCAAGCCGATGACGTTTATTTTGCTCGGAGCCGTAAAACCGTGAATTCAACTACTTCGAACAAGTCCAAAAAAAATGAGATCGTGCTTATCGCTAACGGCGACTTGCGGCTGTCGGCCAATCAAGTCTGCTGGCCCGCGCAAAAAGCAATGGAAGCCGAGCTGCAACAAGCCATCGAGTTACACGGCTTTTCTCTTAAACGCGCCCACCCGTACGACGCTAACGAAAAGCACGGCTTCATCAGTTCGCAAAAACAAGGCATGGCTGTTTTTGGACAAATCGATCCGCAAGCTCGCTTGATCGTCGCCGAAGCCGTCTGGCAATACTCGCATCACATCCTTCATGGATTGATCACGCATCGCGGGCCGATTCTCACGGTCGCCAACTGGTCGCCGACTTGGCCTGGTTTGGTTGGCTTGTTGAATCTCAACGGGTCACTGACCAAAGCCGGTGTGAAATATAGTTCGTTGTGGAGCGAAGATTTTTCGAGCCAAGATTTTAGCATTAAACTCGCCAAGTGGTTGAAGAGTGGTTCGTTGAAGCACCCGATGCGGCACGTCACGCGGTTCGACGAAGTCCAGGTGCCGAAGAACGCACAAAAAATCGGCCAAGCCCTCGCGAACGAACTGCAACACAACAAGGCTATTATGGGGGTATTCGACGAGGGTTGTATGGGTATGTTCAACGCGATCATCCCCGATCACCTTTTGCATCCGACCGGTGTCTACAAAGAACGCCTCAGCCAATCCGCATTGTATTTCGAAACCACTCAAATCTCGGACCGCGAGGCCCGCGAAATCTTTGATTGGTTTCGAAGGAAGGGTCTCCAGTTCAAAATTGGAACGAAGCATGCAACTGAATTGACCGAGGCCCAAGTCTTATTGCAATGCAAGATGTACATCGCAGCGCTTCGGATCGCTGACGATTTCGGTTGCGCCACCATCGGGATCCAGTATCAACAAGGCCTGAAAGACTTGTTGCCTGCCTCCGATTTGGTGGAAGGGACTTTGAACAACACGGATCGTCCGCCCGTGAAAGATCGAACTGGCAAGCGCGTGCTTTATCGAGGCGAGCCATTGCCGCACTTCAACGAAGTCGACGAGTGCGCGGGCTTGGATGGCCTGATGACTTATCGAGTTCATTCGAAATTGGGTCAGCCGGTGGAAAATACACTTCACGATTTGCGTTGGGGCGATTTTGATCCGACTGGTTCTACCGATGAGTACGTATGGGTTTTTCTCATCAGCGGAGCAGCGCCCCCAGCCCATTTCATCGGCGGCTGGAAAGGTGCTTCCAGTTGGCGGCAGCCACCGATGTATTTTCCCAGCGGCGGCGGAACACTACGCGGCGTTTCCAAACCAGGCGAGATCATTTGGTCGCGAATTTTCGTTGAAAACGATCGTCTCAAGATGGATTTGGGTCGCGGAAAGGTCGTGAAACTGCCCGACGAAGAAACCGAACGACGATGGAAAGCATCGACTTATCAATGGCCCATCATGCACGCGGTTACTTATGGCGTGAGCCGCAATCAAATGATGGCCCGCCACAAGAGCAATCATATCCAAGTCGCTTACGCGAATGACACCCAATCTGCAGACGAAGCCATGTACGCCAAAGCCAGCATGGCCGCCGCCCTCGGTCTCGAAGTCGCGATCTGCGGAAGGAAAGAGTTGAGAGTTGAGAGTTGCCGTGATTGATTGGCTTTCACAACGTCCCCAACGAGCTTGACTCGTTGGAACGCAAGATTAGCGGGCTAGGACAACGCACGCACTTATACCTTAGGCCCCCACGAGCTTGACTCGTGTGGTGAATCAGATTCTTCCGGCTTTGCGATGCCAGCATTGCCGCGAAAACGCTGGCATCGGACTTTAGCAAAATCGACCTGATTCCAAAGGTTCCCAGTCACATTCGTTTGGTCGGCGCTAATTTGTGCCGATAATGACGATGAGAAGTAGCCCTGAAAACATTCCCTCGTCCGCCAACACGCCATGTTGAAAACAAACGTCCGATCGGTTGGAGCACTCGCGTTAGCGATTTTCATTGGAGCTGCACAATGGTCGTTCGGCCAAGACGTCGCGGTTGACGAAGAGCAGCTCGAAACGCCATTGGTAAAGTCCGAAAGAATCTTAGACTCGCCGTTGAAACCGCTTTCGGAGATTCGATTCGAAGTAGCCACAAGCGACAGCAATGAACAACGAGTTCCGAAGACCGAAGCCTTGACGCCGACGACGCCACAGGCTTTTGGCTTGCCGCCAAAGAGCGTGCAATGGTATCCGTCGAACTTGCGCTACAACCGTCCCTACTTTGAGGAACTCCTTTTGGAGCGGCATGGTTTATCGTATCGGCCGATGTGGCAGCCGACGATTTCCGCAGCGCGGTTTTTCGGGACGGCTACATTGCTGCCGATACTTCGATGGAGAAAGCGCGACTGCCTCACGTACGACCATCGCGCCTTCGGCAATCCTGGTAGCCCGATTTGCCAATGACCAAAGAGTAGCAAATCGCCTCGAACCAGCGCTGCCATAAATCGTCGCCGAGATTAGAATGGCGGCACATGGCAGGAGCGTCGACGCAAGCTAATTCGAATAGCCGGCTGCTGCAACTGCCAAGCCAACTTTTCCGGCAAACGGATTTTCAGCGGTGTTTGCAGCGACTGGCAACCGAACGGACGGCGACGTTTGATTCCGTCTGGGGCTCAGCCTGCGCGCTGCTGGTCGCGGCACTTGCAACTTCGGAATTTCTGCAACTTCTCGTCGTCTGTCCGACCGATCAAGCGCTCGACGATTTAAGCGGCGACTTGGAATCGTTTCTTTCGGAAGCCTTCGATCGGTTCCCGGCTTACGATACAAGCCACACCGGAGATGGCGTCGATTTGAACTTGGGCGACCGGACGCGAGTGCTCAAGTCTCTGTTTGCCGGGCAATCGAAAAAACTTCTGCTGACGTCGATTCAAGCATTGCTACAATTGGTGCCGGCCGCCACAAGTCTCACCAGCAGTTCGCGGCGGCTTGCAGTTGGTAATCGCGTCGATCTCGACGAATTCAAACAATGGCTGACGGCTCGCGGCTTCCATAATACGCCTGCGATTGAAATTCCAGGTGAATTTTCGTCGCGTGGCGGAATTGTCGACGTGTTCGCAGCCGACTGGAGTAATCCGGTTCGGATCGAGTGGTTCGACAACGAAGTGGAATCAATTCGCGAATTCGATATTGAGACGCAACGAAGCATTCAGCCGCTTCCGGACATCGAGTTAACGGTTCTGACGGGCTCGTCCGATGTTTCGCAAACACTATTGGATTATCTCGACCAAAACGCTTTGTTGGTCTTAGTGCACCCAGAAGAAATGGAGCGGCATGGCCAACAATTCTATCAGCGGCACGACGATCACACGGCGTTAACTGAGTTGTCGGAACTTCAAAAACGATTCGGCCAGTACGTTCTCGCAAGCGTCCACGAATTAGCTGCGGGTGGTTTTGCAAACACGTATCGAATGTCGAGTGAATCCGTGCCGTCGTTCGAAGGCGATTCCACCGAGGTCCGTGTCCAGCTCGATCGGGTCGCTCAAGAGCACGATGCCGTGGTCGTGGCACGAGTCGACGGTGAGATTCAACGGCTGATCGAATTATTGCACGACACCGCGACTGCGAAACATGGTCGCTTGCACTTTGCGGTCGGCTGCGTGCAAGCCGGTTTTCGCTGGCTCGCGGGCGGGGTCGTCGTCATCGGCTGCGATCAAATGTTTCATCGTGGTCAATTGCGGCGGTCGCCGCGGCGTAAACTTGGAAAAGCAATCGACAGTTTTCTCGATTTGCAACCCGGCGATCTCGTCGTGC